>JAFYFK010000181.1 GCA_017543805.1 Bacillota bacterium
CTAACTCATTATTAAGAAAGATTCCGGCATGAGCGAAGATATACTTATTGATCTCTGTTCCCCGAGTCTGGCAGGACTTAAGACCGCCAGCCTCATAAACGTAGCTTACGAAAACGAGGAATCCGTGCGCGACGATATGCGCAGCCTCAACGAGCGTTTTGCCTGCAAAGGCCTGCGCGCTGTACCGCTGCAGTATAAGAACGGCGCGCGCTGGTCTATATCTACCGGCCCGAACAGCTCAGCAGGGATATCAGCGGGGAACGCGCTGCCGCCCTGCTCGCAGAACGCGGCTACAGCGTAAACAGCGCAGCGCGCTGCGTGGCCCATCTTGCAAGGCGCATAAACAGGAACAGCGACTTCCCCCACGAGATCGGTTTCTTTCTGGGCTATCCCACGGAGGACGTTGTCGGATATATAAAAAACGGCGGCAGGGCAAGCAAAGCCTGCGGTTTCTGGAAGGTCTACGGAGACGTGGCCTCAGCCGAAAAGAAATTCGACCTGTGCCGGAAGTGCTGCAGTATCTACAGGCGGTGCTGGAAAAACGGCAAAAGCCTGGACGAGCTTACCGTCCGGACGCTGAGTCCGGTCGCTGTAATAAACAACTGAAGTTTTAATAGTTTTCCTTCGAGCAGCAGCCTGTCCGCAGATCGGCGGGCTGCTTTTTGTATTAAGAACAGGGAGGATGTAAACGCATTTGTTAAAACTCTGTGAAGACTGTCATCAATTCCGCTCATTATCACATTTTTTGTGCTATCATATATTATTTATTTACGGAGAATGTTTTTTATGAGTTCAAACACAGAAAAGCTTTATACCGAATTTACCGCCGAGATGAAGAAGGACTACACCATACTCGCGCCGGACATCTTCCCGACGCACATGGAATTCCTTCAGAAGGTCTTTGAACTGAACGGTTTTAACGTGGAGGTGCTCCACGACGAGGACCGTTCGGTCATCGACACGGGTCTTAAATACATCCACAACGACATGTGCTACCCCGCCATCTGCGTGGTCGGCCAGCAGCTGCACGCGCTTATGAGCGGCAAGTACGACCTCCACAAGGTGGCGCTGGTGCAGTTCCAGACCGGCGGCGGCTGCAGGGCATCCAATTACATAATGCTGCTGCGCAAGGCCCTGGAGAACATGGGCATGGGCTACATTCCGGTCCTGTCCGTCAACTTTGCCGGCCTGGAGAAGCACAGCGGCTTTAAGATCACCACCAAGATGGCCATGCAGGCCTTCTACGCGCTGGCTTACGGGGACATGATCCTCCTGCTCAAGAACCAGTGCGAGCCCTACGAGGTCAACAAGGGCGACACCCGCAAAATGGTGCTGCGCTGGGTCGAAAAGATCGGCCGCCAGCTGGCGCATGACAAGGGCATGACCGACAGGGAGCTGCGCGAAAACTTTAAAGAGATCGCCGCGGACTTCCACGTGATCCCGCGCGAGGACAAAAAGCTGACCAAGGTCGGCATCGTCGGCGAGATATACGTCAAGTACTCGTCCTTCGGGAACAACGGATTGGAGAAGTTCCTGCTGTCCCAGGGCTGCGAGTTTATGGTGCCCGGCGTGCTGGGCTTTTTCCAGGCGTACATCAAGAACATCGAGCTGGATTACAACAATTACGGCGGCAGCCGCTTAAAGCTGGAGATCAGCAAGCTGCTGCTCAAAAAGATCGCAAACTGGGAGAAATACATGGACGAGGCGCTCGTGCCTTACCCTGAATTCGTTGCGCCGATGCCGTTCGACAAGGTCGTTGAACTCGCTGAGCCCATAATCGATCTGGGCGTCAAAATGGGCGAAGGCTGGCTGCTCCCCGGCGAAGTCGCGGAGCTGATAGAGCTCGGCTACAGCAACGTCATCTGCGCCCAGCCGTTCGGCTGCCTGCCCAACCACATCGTCGGAAAAGGCACCATCCGCCGCATACGCGACCTCTACCCCAAAGCAAACATATTCCCGGTCGATTACGACGCCGGCGCGTCCAAGGTCAACCAGGAAAACCGCATAAAACTCATGCTCGCCATCGCAAACGAAGAAGACAAATGAAGACCATCGGATTTGACGTCGGGTCGACGACGCTTAAATGCGTCGTGCTCGACGAGAACGAAAACATTGTTTATAAGGACTACCAGAGGCACCGCTCCAAGGCGGGCGAACTCTGCGCCGAATTTTTACGGACCATCGTCGGAAAATTTCCCGGTGAAAAATTCGAGATAGCCATGTCCGGATCCGCCGGAATGGGGCTTGCGGAGCAGCTCGGGCTGCCGTTCAGCCAGGAGGTATTCGCTATGAGGATAGCGGCCAGAAGACTCGCTCCGGGAACCGATACCGTAATAGAACTCGGCGGCGAGGACGCAAAAATAATCTTCCTGACCGGCGGCTTTGAAATGCGCATGAACGGCACCTGCGCCGGCGGCACGGGCGCCTTTATAGACCAGATGGCCTCGCTCATGAACGTCGAGCCGATCGAGCTCAACGAGCTGGCGTCCAGGCACGAGAAGGTCTACAGCATAGCGTCGCGCTGCGGCGTGTTCGCCAAGTCCGACATCCAGCCGCTGCTCAACCAGGGCGCGCGCAGGGAGGACGTCGCCGCGGGCATACTGTACGCCGTCGTCAACCAGACCGTGGCCGGCCTCGCGCAGGGCCGCGAGATCTCCGGCAATGTGCTGTACCTCGGCGGGCCGCTGACCTTCTTCCCTGAGCTTCGCAAGGCCTTCGACAAGACCCTCGGCGTCTCCGGCGTCTGCCCGGAGGATTCGCTGTTCTTCGTTTCTCTGGGCGCGGCCCTCGCCGGCGTCGCGGAGGAGTGCGACCTTCTTGAGCTCGCGGAGCGCATCGACCGCCACGAAGGCATGTCGGCTTATATAAGCACGGAGCCGCTGTTCAGGAATGAGGCGGAATATCAGGACTTTTTAAAGCGTCACGCCAAGTCCTCCGAAGGCCTGCTGGAGCTGGACGCCCCGAGCGGCGAGATGTGCCTCGGCATAGACGCCGGCTCGACCACCGTCAAGGCTGTGCTCATCGACAGCGCCGGCAATCTTTTCCGCACCATGTACCGCCCCAACAGCGGCAATCCGGTGCCCATAATCAGGGATTATCTTGAATCTCTCTACCGCGATTTTCCGGATATCAGGATCCGCGGAGCGGCGGTCACGGGCTACGGCGAGGACCTCATAAAGAGCGCCTTTAAGGCGGACTTCGGCCTGGTCGAGACCGTGGCGCATTTTACCGCGGCAAAGCGTTTCCGCCCGGACGTTGATTTTATCCTCGACATCGGCGGGCAGGACATAAAATGTTTCCGCATCCGCGGCGGCGCGATAGACAGCATATTCCTTAACGAGGCCTGCTCGTCCGGCTGCGGATCGTTCCTTCAGACCTTTGCCGGCGCGCTCGGCTACAGCGTGCAGGAATTCTCGAAAATAGGGCTTCTCGCGGAGTCCCCGGTGGACCTCGGGTCGCGCTGCACGGTGTTCATGAACAGCTCCGTAAAGCAGGCGCAGAAAGACGGCGCCACCGTCGCGGACATCTCCGCGGGGCTTTCGATCAGCGTCGTCAAGAACGCGCTGTACAAGGTCATCCGCTGCGCTACCCCGGAGGCGCTCGGAAAGAACGTCGTCGTGCAGGGAGGGACCTTCCTCAACGACGCTGTGCTGCGCGCCTTTGAGCGCGAGCTGGGTCACGACGTCATAAGGCCCAAGACCGCGGCTCTGATGGGCGCTTACGGCGCGGCGCTCTACGCTCTGTCCAGGACGGAGCCCGGCGCGAGGAGCTCGCTGCTGGACGCCGAAGGGCTCGCGAATTTCCGCCACGAGACCAAAGCCACCACCTGCCAGGGCTGCGGCAACCACTGCCACCTGACCATAAACACATTTAACGACGGAGCCCGCTACATCGCCGGAAACCGCTGTGAAAAGCCGCTCGGAACACGTAAGGCGGAGCATCTGGATCTTTACGAATACAAGCTGGAGCTGCTCAAAAAGTACCGCGGAAATGAGCGGGAGGAGGGAAAGCGCACGCTGGGCATCCCCATGGGGCTCAACTTCTACGAGCTGCTGCCGTTCTGGCACACCTTCTGGACGGAGCTCGGCTTTAACGTGCTCGTCTCCCCGGATTCCGACCGCGCGCTGTACCGCAAGGGCCAGCACACAATTCCGTCGGACACCGCCTGCTACCCGGCAAAGCTGGTGCACGGGCACATCGAATGGCTGCTGGAGCAGGGTGTCGACGCCATTTTCTACCCGGACATGAGCTACAACGTGGACGAGGAGATGGGCGTCAACCACTACAACTGCCCGGTGGTCGCGTACTACCCGCAGGTGCTGCTCAACAACGTCCGCGTCCTGACGCTCAAGAATCTGATCTGCGACTGCGTCAGCATCAGCGACCGCAGGCAGTTCGTAAAGCGCATGACCCGGATCATCGCGAACCACTTCCCGGACGTCGCGGCGTCGGGCATTAAAGGCGCGGCCGAAAAGGCCTACGCTGAGTACGCGGCTTACTTTGCCGCGGTCCGCGCAAAGGGTTCGGAATACATAGATCTTGCGAAGGAAAAGGGCATGCCGGTGGTCGTTCTGACCGGCCGCCCGTACCACATCGACCCGGAGATCAGCCACGGCATCGACCGGCTCATCTGCTCGCTCGGCGCGGCTGTGGTCACCGAGGACAGCATCAGCGACCGCATCGGCCGCTTCCCGGTGCACGTCATGAACCAGTGGACCTACCACGCCCGCATGTACGCCGCCGCGAAGTACGTCGCCGCGCAGCCCTCCAACGACCTGCTCCTGGTGCAGCTCGTGTCGTTCGGCTGCGGCGTTGACGCGGTCACGACGGACGAAGTCCGCTCCATCCTGGAGGACGCCGGCAAGCTCTACACGCAGATAAAGATCGACGAGATCTCCAACATGGGCGCGGTCAAGATCCGCCTGCGCAGCCTCTTCTCGGCCGCCGAAAAGGCTTGATTTTCAGTAAACAGGGGAGTCACAATGCAAAGTGCAAGCAAAAAGCTCGGAGAAGTTTTTTCATACGCGATGATCGTGCTGGGAGCGCTGCTCGCCAGCTTCTCCGTCGTCAGCATCCTTCTTCCCAACGACGCAATAGATTACGGAACGGCCGGCATCGCCATCATTATCAGCAAGGTGACGGGAGCCAACCTTTCTCTTTGCGTGGCGCTTGTCTCTGTTCCGTTCCTGATCCTCGGCGCCGTCATCCTCGGGCGCAAATTCGGCTTTAAAGCGCTGGTCGGCAGCGCCGTCTACACGCTCGGCATCGCGTCATTTGAACAGATCCACCTGGAACTCAACACCGAGCATTTCCTCGCGGTCGTGTTCGGCGGAGCCCTCCTCGGCGCGGGCCTGTCGCTGATACTCCGCTACGGCGGCTGCATCGACGGCTCGGAGATCTTCGCCAACATCCTGGTCAAAAAGCTGTCGGACCGTACCGGCAAAAACTTCAGCATGACCTTCATCCTGGTCGCTTTCAACGCCTGCGTCTATCTTGCCGCGTTCATCCTCATCAACCGCAACGCCGCGCTGATGAGCCTCCTGGTCTACGTGGTCGCCACGTCCATCATCAACCGCTTCACCGACCACTACGAGGCCATCAAGCAGGTGACCATCATCACCAAGGACCCGGACGGCATAATCAAAGACCTGAAGGAGGACCTGAACAAGACCTGCACCGTGATGAATTCCTACGGCGCCATCGCCGGCGAAAACAAGACCCTCATCTGCTACGTAAACTACTTTGAGCTGCAGAAGGTCAAGGACATCATCGCCCGCAACAAAGGCTCCTTCAGCACCGTCTCCACCATCGACGAGATCCTGCGGTGACCCGGCGGCTGACAGGGCTCGGGATCACAGGCTTGCAGACCATATCCTTGTGACCCCGACGGCAAAAGGTCTCTGGGTCACAGGTTCTCAGGCATATCCTTGTGCCCCGGCAGCTGAAAGGGCTCGGGGGCACAGGGATAGATGCAGATCCTTGCAACCCTGACAGCGAAACGGCCTTCAG
>JAFYFK010000182.1 GCA_017543805.1 Bacillota bacterium
AGATGACAAATCCTTTCAGGTGAATTATATTATTAATGATTTACCTGAAAGGATCTTAATAATGAGCAAGATCATAAGCAGAGAACAGGCTGCTGCCCTTGTTAAGGACGGCGCGACCCTTGTGACCACAGGCTTCGACGGCTTCGGCTGCCCGGAGGACCTTATAATGGCGCTGGCTGAGCGATTTCACAAGGAGGGTCACCCGCTGGGGCTGACCGCCGTAAAGGGCACCAGCCAGGGCGACGGGCACGGCCGCGGATACGACCACCTGGAAGCGTGCGAAGGCATGTTCAGGCGCTTTCTGGTTACGCATATGGGCTACGATGTCGGCGTTCAGAAAGCCGTCATGGACAATAAATACATTTGCCACTTTATCCCGCTCGGAAACTACCAGGGGCTGCTCCGCGCCATAGCGGGCGGCCTTCCCGGTTCCATAGCCCGCACGGGCGTCGGCACGTTCGCTGATCCGCGCTTTGGCGGAGGCAAGACCAACCGGAAGACGGAAGAGTCCGGGATAGAAATAGTGCAGCTGGTCGAGCTTGGCGGGCAGGAATGCCTGTTCTACCCCACTTTCCCGCTGGACATCTGCTTTATCCGCGCCAGCTTCGGCGACAGCCGCGGCAACCTCTCGATGAAAAACGAGGCCATGATACTCGACCAGTTCGACATCGCTGCTGCGGTCCATAATTCCGGCGGCATTGTAATCGCTCAGGTCGATAAGGTACTGCCCGACGGCGATATCCCGACCAAGGAAGTATATATCCACGGCAGTTTTGTCGATTACGTTGTTGAAGGACTGCCCGAATACAGCTGGCAGAGCTTTGAGATGCCCGGATTCCGTCCGGAAATAGCCGGACTGTCGAAGGCTGCTGTCGTAAAGAACGATCCCCTTCCCATGTCGGTCCGCAAGATATGCTGCCGCAGGGCGTTCCTCGAGCTTAAGCCGGGCATGCTCATAAACCTGGGCGTCGGCATGCCGTCTCTGGTCGGAAGCGTGGTCGAAGAGGAAGGCGCCACAGAAGACCTCACCATGACGATAGAGTGCGGGGTCATCGGAGGCTCCCCTCTCGGGAAGATGGATTTCGGAGCAAGCGTTAATCCCGAAGCCATATACAGCCAGTCAGATATGCTGATGCTCTATGACGGCGGCGCGCTCGACGCGGCGGTGATCGGATTCGCGGAGGTCGACAGGCTCGGCAACGTCAACGCGCACAGCTTTAACGGACACATGGTCGGCCCGGGAGGCTTCCCGGACATCACATCCAACGCAAAAAAGATATGCTTTATAGGCAATCTGACTACCGGCGGCCTTGAAACGGAAATAAGGGACGGCGGCATACACATAGTCACCGAAGGAAGATTCAGAAAATTTGTCGACCGCCTCGAAACCATAACCTTCTCCGGCATCGAAGCCGTAAAGCGCGGGCAGGATGTGCTCTTCATAACAGAGCGCGCTGTATTCAGGCTGACGGAAGGCGGGCTTCTGCTGACGGAAGCCGCGGAAGGCATCGATATTCAGAAGGACATAATCGACCGGATGGGGTTCACCCCTATGGTCGCGGAAAAAATAACAAAAATGGATCCCCGCATTTTCAGGGAGGATCCTATGAAAAACCAATAAATTATTATAAAGATTTATGCCCCGAAGAGATCCGCGGAATCCAGGATGACCGTAAACGGGCCGTCGTTAAGCAGTTCGACCTTCATCTCGGCGCCGAATATCCCGCGTTCTACCGTCGGGACATATTTCTTTGCTTCTTCGATTATATATTCGTACATCGCGCTTGCCATATCCGGCTTTCCGGCGTCGATAAAGCTCGGCCTGTTGCCCTTATGGCAGTCCGCGTAAAGCGTAAACTGGGAGATCAGGAGCAGTTCCCCGCCAACATCGGCGAGCGCAAGGTTAGTCTTACCTTCGGAGTCCTCAAAGATGCGCAGATTGCACATCTTTTTGACCATTTTATCCGCAATTTCTTCCGTGTCGCTCTGGGCAACTCCGATCAGGACCATAAAGCCCTTCCCTATTTTCCCTGTTACCTCTCCGTCGACCGTGACGGACGCGCGGGTCACTCTCTGAATCACAAATTTCATGCTTACATCCTCCCCATCAGGCTCAGCGGCAGTTCCATTCGGTTCGCCTCAAGCAGAGCCCGGTCCTTGAGTATTTTTTCCGCGGGGCCGTCCGCGGCTATGCGTCCGCCCGACAGCAGGATCACCCTGCCGCAGGTGTCAAGTATCATATCCAGGTCGTGGGACGTGATAAGCTTTGTCTGCGACAGTTCCCGGATAGTGTTTATTACGATCCGCCTGTTGTAGGGATCGAGCGCCGAAGTCGGCTCGTCCATGAGTATGGCATCGGGCTCCATCGCAAGTATAGTGGCGATTGCCGCCATGCGCTTCTCCCCTCCGGAGATCTTGTGATTGTAGCGGTACTTCAGATCTTCAAGATGCAGGCGGGCAAGGACTTCGTCCACACGCCTGTCCGCTTCTTCATGGCTCATCATATAATTGAGAGGCGCAAATATCATATCCTCGTAGACAGTCGGCATAAACATCTGGTTGTCGGAATTCTGAAGCACAAAACCCAGCTTGCGGCGGATCACGCCGAGCGTCTCCTTGCGCACTTCGGTCCCGTCCACAAGTATTTTTCCCTCGCCCTGAAGAAGGCCGAGGATAAGCTTCATGACAGTGGATTTCCCCGCTCCGTTGGCACCTATGAGGCCGACCGATTCGCCTTTTTCTATGCGGAACGACAGGTCCCTGATAACATATCTGTCCTTTTCGTAAGCAAAACTCACATTCTGAAACTCGATCATCGAAATCACCTCACAAAAAGTCCGCCAAGAAGCTGCGAGATGCTGATAAAACGCAGCAGCAGGAAGAACAGGATACAGCACGCGGCGTAAAGAGCGTCGCGCCCGTTAAACGGCCTGTTGGCCGCAAAATGAAAATGCTGGTGATAGCCGCGCAGCCTCATGCTGGAATACAGCTCCTGCGCGCGGTCCATGCTGCGGAGAAGCAGCTGGCCGAGGAACGAGCCCCAGGCCGAGATATGTATGCCCTTCTGCCCCGGCGCCCTCAGATGGTAGGCCTCGGTCATGACGGCAAGTTCCTCTGTCATGACCCCGACATAGCGGTAGGTCAGGAGGAGCAGCGACGTCAGCATCGACGGGAAATGCATCGAGCGAAGCGCCGCGCAGAGATTGTCGATCTTTGTCGTCGCCATAAGCAGGAACGACGCCATCAGGCAGAACAGGCCCTTCAGCATCAGAGTTATCATCGAAACGACGCCTCCGGAAACTCCGACGCTTCCGACGCGCAGTATTATCTCCCGGTCAAAAAACGGGTTGAAAAGACCTACCGCCATGACCAGCGGCAGCACTATGCGCAGCTTGTAAAAACAGCTGCGGACGTCGGTATCGCTTATCTGAAACAAAAGGACCGGCCACAGCACCATGGGGACCAGGCCGCTCAGGTCGTACTTGTTGAACGACAGCGTGACAAGTATATATGCAATTGTGGTGATCAGCTTGGCCGCGGGGTGCAGCGCGTGCAGCGGCGTACTGCGCGCCGCAAGCTCGTCCATCTCGGAGAGCTCATGCAGCGCTTTCTGCATCTTGTTCATAAACTGTTCCTGTATCCATATACATCAAACAAGGGGCATCAGAAGACGCCCCTTGCTGAATACTGTTAGGATAACATGCTTCGCGATATTTTTATACATTTTTCTGCTTTTTGCGGAAGAAGCCTCCGGCAAAGCAGATAAGCACGGCCACTCCGGCGACTATCGCGGAACCGACTATGCCGGATACCGTAGTCCCGACGGCAGCTTCGCTGTCCGGGAAAGCGTAATCCGGCAGGAAGGACGTCTTCTCCTGTATGGAACCAGCGGCGTCTGCCGCAGAGCTCTGCACGCCGAAATCATCCTCGTCGAGGCCCATATTCTCGGCATAGCCCTCCTCAGCGTTGCCGAAGAGCGCCCATTCCAGACCGTCGGGATTGGAGCTGGCCAGCAGGCTCAGTCCGCCGCCCACAACGAGGGCCACAGCGGCGAGTATCGCGACGACGCTCCTGAGCGAAGCTTTCGCGCCTTCTCCGTCAGCGGGGTCAACGCATTGGAGAAGCTCGGGACGGGACTGATAGACAAATACCAGGACCGCCGCGGTAATGAGGCCTTCCACCAGACCTATAGCCAGATGGATGGGCTGCATCAGCGCGCAGAACGCGCCGAACGGAAGCTCGGTGATCCCGGAAAGGCTGGTCTCAAGAACGACGGAGAACGCGCCGAGCTGCAGGGTCAAGACGCATCCGATTATCGACGCGGCGATTATGCGGAGCCTCTGCGCATTCTTGTCCGAGCCGAACCATTTGCTCTTCATTATCGGACGCCATATCAGATAGTAGCCGACAAAGCAGCCGTAGAACGCCATGTTCCAGCAGTTGGCCCCCAAGGCCATCAGCCCTCCGTCGGCAAAGAAAAGGCATTGTATCGCAAGGATGACTATCATAGACAGGAAGCCGGCCTGGGGCCCCAGCAGCGCGGACAGCAGCATGCCGCCGCACATATGGCCGGAAGAACCGGTGCCCGGTATGGTGTAGTTTATCATCTGCCCCGCGAATACCAGGGCGGACGTGACCGCCATAACGGGGAGCTTCGACGCCTCGTCGTCCTTTTTGAGTTTACTGATCGAAATGCCGGCCGCGGTTCCTGAAGCGACATACATCGTTGCCGCTACCGCGGGCGCCAGCAGAGCGTCTGCCATATGCATAAAAAATACCTCCCTGATAATTACAAATAACTGATATACGTAATTATATGGGCGGTATTTTTTGTCCGCAAGCCCCCGGGGGGCTTAAAAAAATCAGTTTAACAGTTCTTTCAGTGTTTTCATGATCACCGGTATCTCATACGGCTGATATCGAACGCATCGTCTTTCAGATTCGGAATCCGGTTCTTTGCATTCTGCTTTCTCCGGTTTTCCAGAAGCTCTTCCGTACTCATGCCGGTCCACATTTTCTTAATATTCACGGCTTTTACCAGCCGCTTCAGGATCTCGTATTTAAGCGTCATATCTTAACCCCTTTTGATCAACCGCGAAGATGTGTCAGAAACCCGCGTCTGCCGCCTTCATCGACGACCTTCATGGCGATGCGGGTGTAGAGCTTCAGCTTGCGCTTTAATTGCTTTCTGGCATCGCCGAAGAATGGCCGTTCCTCTACAAGCTCCATGCCGCATTTTGCAGCCACGCTTTGACCGTTATCAGCGCTGAAATGCAGCTCTGCATCATGATTACCGGTCTTTTTGATATAGTCATTGGCGTACTTGATCGCCTTGCCAGTCATAGCATCAAAGATCGCTTCCACGCCCGGGAAGGAGTTTTTCAGCTGTTTCAGGAAACCGATGACTTTATCTTCCTCAAAATACTGGAAGACGCCAATCACTGTGACAAGAGTCGGCAGGCTCTTGTCTATGCATTCTGCCCACGTAAAATCAAACATGTCACCGGGGATCAGGATCTCATTCTCACTTTCTCCGAGGATCCTGCGCCTTGCTTCGATCACTTCCGGAAGATCCATTTCATAGAAAACCGCTTTTCCGGGGTCCGGTTTGATCCTGAAGTAAGCAGTTTCCAGACCGCAGCCCACATTGACGATATTGCATTTCCCATGCTGCCCGATGAACGCTTTTACCATCCGGTCCGTGTTGTAGAAGCGGCAGGCTCCTGCCATCTGGAAGTACTCGCTGGACTTAGAAGCGATCTCCTCATAGGGCATTTCATTTTTCAGCGACAAAGCCTTATCATCCCGGAAATATTCAGGGAAGTGCTCAGACACATAGATCCGTGCCGTCAGAGGGATGTACAGGGTATCTGCAACACCTTCAAACCTGCTCATATGCCATTGCTCCTTTCTCATTTAAAAACTCGACGTGGGCTGCAAAGATCTTTTCGCGTTCGGACTTGATCTGTGTATTGGCGCCGATAACAAGAATTCTCACGTTTTCTTTCTCCTTATGGCCGAATCACTCCTGATTCCATATCCATTGATAAGCAGATAAAATATAACTTACGTTTGTTAGTTATCTCTAACCAATTCATTATGATATTCCACGCGAAAAAGAAAATCAAGCGAATTAACGCTTGATTTATCGAGATTATTTTACGCGGGGTTTCCTGCGGCGCCGTCTTAATGTTTCAGTACCCGAGGAATTTTTTCAGATCCTTGTCAGGCAGAAGCTCCTTTTTGCCGAGCCCGAACGAGTAATCCGGAACGATCTCCAGATAGCGGTCCAGGAATTCCTCGTAGGTCTTTGCCTCGAAGCAGTACGGCGTGATGAAGAAATCCCTGCTGCCGCCGGTCACGCGGTCTCCGGCTGTTACGCTCACCTTGTAGTCGCCAGACTTCATCTTGTAGAAAACATATCTCTCAAGATTCCAGCCGTGCAGACTGATATGACCGAATTTAGCGGCATAACTTGCCACGGTTTTATTGGCCTGAAGCGCCGCGTTCTGATAGTCGTACTCCACACTCTCGATAAAACGTTCAGCGCTTTCGACGTCATACACCGAATACTCGCTTTCGTTCCGGTATCTTCTGACGAATTCAAGGTCTCCGTCGACCTTCTGTATATCATACTGCCAGGACTTCCCGAGCATCTTTTTATCAAGCCAGCGGTAATCCTTTTTAACATGATTGAAAGCCTTTTC
>JAFYFK010000183.1 GCA_017543805.1 Bacillota bacterium
CCAGGCAAATGTAGAAGATCTGCAGGCTGGAGTACTTCTTGCGCAGCAGGGGGTAGAAGGCCATCATGGACAGGACCTGGATGGCGCCGCCGAACATATTGAAGAGGACGTACGCGTTGTTCCAGCCGGTGCCGCCGAAGTCATACTTGAAGAAATAGATGACCAGGTTGGAGGTCAGGTAGATTGAAGTGTTTACGAGGACTATCGCAATGACGACCGCCATAGCCTGGTCGTTGCCGAGCAGCGCGCGGAACATCTCCCTGACCGTCGGGGCCTCCATGTCGACCGTGGATTTTTCCTTTACGGTGACGAAGGTGATAACGATAAATACTATGAACAGTATGGAGATTATAAGCGAAAACCACTTGAAACCGAGCCTTTCGTCAGCCCCGCCTATGGCGTGGACGGCGATCATGGTCACTACTGTTATGATGGCTGAACCGACGCCCGCCATGGATCTCGCGAAAGCCGAAAGGTTTTCTCTCTCCTTGCCGCTTTCGGTAAACGCCGGGATCATCGACCAGTAGGGGATGTCCATCATTGTGTAGGTCACGCCCCAGAGTATGTAGGTGATGGCTGCGTACGCGACCATTCCCTTGCCGTCAAGCGCGGGAGGCGCGGCGAACATAAGATAGAGCACGACCGCGTTGGTCACGGTTCCTATCAGGAGCCAGGGGCGGAACTTGCCCCATTTTGTATGGGTCTTTGCTACTATGATGCCCATGATCGGGTCATTGAAGGCGTCGAATACACGGGCGGCCATAAGTATTACGCCCATGGCGATGGCGCTGACTCCGAGTATGTCCTGGAAATAGTAGAGGACCTAGCTCGCGGACACCATGTAGACCATGTCTTTTCCGACCGCGCCAAGCCCGTAAGCAAGTTTTTCTTTTAGTGAAAGTTTCATTTCTCTCTCCTTGGTATTTATATAAATGTTTTAATTACCTTCTTCAGCGCTCTTTGAGCTCCATGGCTGTCTGCACGGCTTTGTACGCGCCGTCGTAGATGCCGGACTTTTTGTTCTGCTCTATGCACCCGCACATTCCTGGCAGGAGTACGTCGTCGCGCAGGAAAAGCTCCAGCATCTGCAGGGTGTGCGGAATGTCCCTGCACTCCAGGGTTCCGTCGCCGATCTCCGCGGAGTGTACCGCTCCCCACTGCTCATGGCCGCCTATGCGCTTGATGAAGAGCTTTGGCACAGGGTAAAAAGCCAGCTCGCTCGGTTTTGTCGCGAGCACGTCGCAGCTCCTCATGAGCAGGTTGGTGGCGTAGACCGCTTCGAAAATGTTCTGATGCCAGAATGCGTGGACTCCGGTCACGTCCCCGGTCAGGGCGGACTGCGCAAAGCTTACGGTCTCCTCCCAGTTGTCCATGTGTTCCGTGGACAGGCGGTCGAGGCCGAATATTTCCTTCTTAAGCTCATCCCAGACATTGCGGTAGTCCCCGACGTTTACATAGAGCGCGGCTCTGCCGTCCTCGATCCATGGGATCAGATAATTGATGATGGCCGCGAAGATCTCCTTCTGCGCTCCGGCTCCGCCTATCGTGAGCAGGAAGCGCATCGCCTTTCCGTCCTTTTTGCGGGCGAGGCGCGCTTCGCAGTCGGCCTCTATGTTGCGTACCAGCTCGTCGTCGATGTAGTGGCCGGTATAGATCAGGCTTTCAGCGGGCATAGGCTTCAGGACCTCGTCCCCGCGCATGCCGTTGAGTATGCGGTATCCCTGGTAGGCGTAGTGCGTCTGCACAGTATGGACAGCGCCTTCGGCAAGGTGCAGGGCCATCGGCCAGTTGTCCGGAATGGCGTTTACGACGTACTTCATTCCGGCGTGCAGGGCGGCCTGGGCAGGCCATACGTGCGTTCCGATCACGGGGATATCCTTCGGGACCTCCTGAAATACCGGCGCCATAAGCTCCGCGTTCTTCTGGTCGGAGGCGTTGTAGCTGAGTTTGCGGAAACCCTCATAGTTCATAGGCTCCCAGACGACCTTGTTAAAGGCCTTGCTCTTCTGGGATATCCTCGACCCGAGCGAATACAGGTCGTTCTGCGCTCCGATTACCTTGGTGCAGGTGGTCGACGGGTAGGAGTTGAGGTCCATCCAGTAGGGGGTGTATCCGAGGGCGTTAGCGGCGGAAGCCATAGCCATGGATATCCTGTAATGGCCGAAGCCCATGCGGATGTTGCCGACTATCAGGCCCTTTTCCGTGTCGAAGGGGAGGCTTTCGCCTGCTTCGCAGACGCGGATGTCCTTCACCCCGAGGAGTTTCCCGATGTGCTCATTCTCCTTTACGATAGCGGGATGCGGGATTCCGCTGTCGTCCCCGAACTTCTTCGCGTATTTTGCCTTTGACGCGACGGCGCTCTTATAATCCCTGTCGCTGATCCTGTTTCCGAATATAACTTTCGATCTGTCTGTCATTTTATATTCACCTCATATCCGGGATAACTACCTTAAACCCTATCCTCGATGTGCCTGTGTCGTCGCCGCTCAGTATGAGGGCGGCGTTTCCGGGGCTTCCGAGAGTCTTAATGTATGTTCCGCCGCAGCCGCCTCTTAGCTGCAGGGTGTCCGGTCCTATTATCTCTATCGGGCCTTCCGTCGAGAGCTTCAGCGAGCCGTTGTAAAAGCTGAGCTGTTCGCCGTTCTGACCGCAGATGCGCACTCTTACGGCAGCCGCGTCGTAGCTGGACCTCTCCGTCAGCACCGTATTGCTTACGCTGCATTCCAGGTGAAGCTCATTTACTGCGGTCTTCGTGACCGTCTTTACGAGCTTTCCGTCCTTATAGGCTTCGAAGCGGTATTCCACCGAGCTTCCGCCCCAGCTGCTTATATACTTGCCGTAAAGCTTATACGCGTCGCCGAAACCGAGCCTGTAGCGGACCATCGCCTTTGCGGCCTTCGCGACTATCTTCGGCGGAAGTTTGTCGAAGCCGTATACCGCGCTGTAATTGAGTATGTCCCTGCAAAGGTCCGCTTTGTCTTTGGGGAAGCCTTCTTCGGTCTCGATGCGGTTTCCTATGTAATCCGTAATGAGTATCGGGCCGTGCGGAAGGCTTTTGTATTCGCTGTCTTCCGGCCTGTATTCGTGCAGGAAAAGCTCGTTTCTGTACATCTTTACGCTGTCGGCGTTGGTTATGATGTAGACCCGGCCCATGTTTCCCGACGGGTGCTCGCCTATGTCCATCTGCGACGTGACGAAGAGCACGGGGTCTTTATCCTGCTGCGCCGCGTATATGTACGCCGCGGTCTTGGGGTTTCGGTACATGTCCAGCACGCCGTGGTAGCAGATGCGGTCGCCGCTGCCGAAGTCCTTGTGCGTGTTGTAGTCCGCGAAGCACCAGCCGAAGCAGCCTGCTATGCCGTCCTTCGACAAAGCGTCGTTGAGGACCCTGGCGTGCCTTAAGGCGTGTTCCTGGCGGTGAAGCTCGCTGTCGAACATCTTCGTCGGGAACATATGCCCGTTGAATTCGCTTATCAGATACGGCTTGCTGTTGTCTGATGTGACGTTCTTCTTATCTTCGCAGCCGGCGTTTGTCCCGCTGTGCGAGAAATCGTTGTAGGCGTATACGTCCTCCAGCAGGTGGCTCTTTTTGAGGTATCTTACGCCGCTGGTCGGACGGGTCGGGTCGAGTTCATGGGCGATCCTGTTGGTGCGTTTGTAGAGTCCGTCGCAGTCCTGAGACTCGTTGATCCTGACGCCCCAGAGTATCACCGAAGGATGGTTCCTGTACTGCGTCACCATCTCCCTGACGTTCTCCGCGGCGATGTCCTGCCAGGCGTCCCCGCCTATATGCTGCCAGCCGGGGATCTCGGTAAACACCAGAAGGCCGAGCTCGTCGCAGCGGTCTATAAAGTACTGCGACTGCGGATAGTGCGATGTTCTGACGGCGTTGAGCCCCAGCTCCTTTTTCAGTATGTCCGCGTCGTTTTCCTGTATGCTCTTCGGCATGGCGTAACCGACGTAGGGATAGGCCTGATGCCTGTTGAGGCCGCGCAGCTTAAGCTTTCTGCCGTTGAGGTAGAAGCCGTCCGCGCGGAATTCCGCGTCCCGGAAGCCGATGCGCGCGCTGTGTTCGTCAATTATTTCGCTGCCGCGGAGAAGCTGGGTCTTAAGTATAAAGAGATTAGGGGAGTCCACATCCCATGGGAGGACTCTCGCGGCGTCCATAGTAACTGTGACGCTGCCAGATGTGACGTCAGCCTCCGACGCTGCCGGTAGGGCGCCCGGCACCTCCACAGGTACGAGGGTCTGATATATCTTATAGGTTCCGGTCTTCAGCTTTTCGCTGTCGATGCCGGAAAGCGTGACCTCGCTCTCCACATGTCCGGCGCTTCCTTTAAGGGAAGGCTTTGCGAAAACATCGGCTATGTATTCCGGTTCTTTAATGTCCAGCCTGACCTCCCTGTAGAGGCCTCCGTAGGTCATGTAATCTATGACGTAGCCGAAGGGCGGCTGGTCAAGGGTCTCCCTGCTGTCGACCTTTATCACGAGCGGATTGAGCGCGCCGAATTCAGCGCAAGGGCTCAGGTCGACGGTAAAAGCGGTGTAGCCGCAGCGGTGCTCCGCGACTTTTCGCCCATTAAAAAAGACCTCCGCGTAATGTCCGGCTGCTTCTATCGTCAGCAGCAGGACCTTTCCTCTGAGGTCTTCGGGAATATCCAGATTTCTGCGGTAGCCGCAGGCCATCTGATACAGACTTTCCTTAAAGTAATCGTATGGGGTTTCCCGGCAGCTGTGCGGAAGCCTCACGGTCTTTATTCCGTCAGCTGGCTGCATAGCTGCAAAGCGCTCGTCGAAGCGCTCCGTAAACTCCCATCCGTCATTCAGGTAAACGCGTTTGTTCATTACTTTCGGTTAAATTGTGATTCCTTCAAGCAGTATGTCGACGACCTGGTCGAGAGCCTGCCTGTAGCTTATGCTGTTGCGGACCAGAATGTCGTTTCTGAAGAAGCTTTCCAGAGTGGATTCCATCATCAGCTTAAAGATAGGAATGCTGAATTCCCTGAAAATTCCTTCCTTTACCCCTCTGTTGAGCAGCTCTATGGTCTCTTCCCACTGGTTTTCGAGGCGCTCGGCAACGTGCGCGTACACATCGGGATACTTTTCGCTGAGGATGTGAAGTTTAGAGAGGTCTATGTTCTCGAACTTGTCGGTCAGCATGCCCATGACCTGACGCAGTTTTTCGGTCAGTTCCAGATCTTCGTTTTTCGCGACTTCGGTCTTTTCAGCGCGGATGTAATCGAAGACATAATCGACCATCTCGTACAGCAGGGCGTGCTTGTCCGGGAATACCGAGTAGATGGTCTTTTTGCTCATCGCAAGCCTTGACGCGAGTTCGTCCATGGTGAACTTGAGGCCGTATTCGTTGAAGATCTCAATAGTCGCGTCGAGTATGCGGCTTTTGATAATGTTTTTATCTTCTGCGTGTCTTGGCATTTTCATTACCTCCTTATATCAATGTAGGAGATTGAATCATTTATCTAAAAAATTATAACATAATAATATTTAAGAGGAAACGATTATTTATAATGAAGTTTCTGTTAGAATTATTTTGCAAGTATACGCTTTAAGTGCTACAATTCATAAATCATGACAAGAGCTGAAGCGGACAAAATATTATTCATAGCGGTGAGCATGGGCGAGGCTCTTCTGGGCTGCGGCGCGGAGGTCGCCAGAGTGGAGGATACGGTCAGCCGTATAGTCCTGTCCTACGGGGCGGAGTCTGTCGATGTGTTTTCGCTGCCTTCGACGCTGTTTGCGACGGTCACTTTCAACGGATTCGAGACTAAGACCCAGTCGCGCCGCATCCGCAGCGTATCGACCGACATGACCAAGCTCGACAGGCTCAACGAGCTGTCGCGCGAGATCTGCGTTTCAACGCCGGATCCCGAGACGGTCGAAGCCCGCATAGAAGAGATACTCACCAGCCCGCATTACCCCTACGCGCTGCAGGTCATAGCCTACGCGCTGGTAGCGGGAGGTTTTGCCGTGTTCTTCGGCGGCAGCGTTACGGACGGCTTTGCCGCGGCGCTGCTCGGCGCCCAGCTGCGCTTTATAGAATCCGGCTTCAGAAAGCTCACCTCCAACAAGCTGCTTGTCGCGCTCATGTGGTCGCTCACAGGAGGTTTCCTGGCGAGCATACTGGTCGCCTTCCAGATCGGCGAGCATCTGGATATGATAAGCATCGGCTGTATAATGCTGTTCATCCCCGGGGTCGCGTTCACCAACTCGATACGGGACCTCTTTGTGGGGGACACGATAACCGGTCTTTCGAGATTCATTGAGGCCGTCGTCCTCGCGATGACCATAGCGCTCGGCTTTACGCTGGCCGGCTTTGTCCACTAGGAGGTGCGCTGATGACTGCGGTTTCACAGCTTATATGTTCGGTAATAGCCTGCCTCGGCTTTGCGATAATATTCAATATCCAGAAAGACAAGCTCTTCTGGGCCTGCTTCGGCGGTTTCATTTCCTGGGGAGTTTATCTTTCCGCTGTTGCCTGCGGTCTCGGGGATTATCTCTCGGCTTTCATCGCCGCCGCGGTCACGACTCTTTACGCGGAGCTTATGGCCAGGGTCTGCAAGACTCCGGCGACCGTTTTCGTAATAGTCTGCACCATACCTCTTCTTCCCGGAGGCGCTCTGTACCGCGCGATGGACTATCTTGTGCATCATTACAAGACGACAGGGGAGACTGAGGGGATCTACGCGTTCTGCTTTGCCGCAAGCATGGCAGCGGGAATAATATGCGCGACCCTCACAACGAGAGCCTTGCTCAGACCTTCTTCAAATACAAAACAGGAATGACCCGCCTAGTCGCGGTAGTGCTGGACCCTGTGTTCGAGTCCGCGAAGTTCTTCTTTGAGTTCTACCATTAAACGCTTCTGGAATGCCTGAAGCTGTTTTTTGTGCGCGCAGAGTTTTTCCTGGCAGTTGGCGCAGTGCAGGGCGGCGTTGGTGTTTTCCGCGAAACGCTCGGGATGTTTGTGGTAGAGGACTTCCCAGGATACGAACAGTCCCAGTGCCAACGCCAGTATGCTCCAGGTGTAGATGCCGGGAACAAAGAGCAGAGGGGTGAACATCATCGCGTAGTCCCAGTTATATATGCGGCAGGCGCC
>JAFYFK010000184.1 GCA_017543805.1 Bacillota bacterium
GTCTTTATAAGGCCGGGAGCGATGCAGTTTACGCGTATTCCTGACGGGCCGAGCTCTTTGGCGAGCGCTTTTGTCATGGAAATGAGAGCGCCTTTGCTCGCGGAGTAGGCCGCTTCGCAGGCTCCGCCCACTACGCCCCAGATGGACGAGGTGTAGAGCAGGACGCCGCTTTTTCTCTCTATCATTTTAGGCAGCAGGCCGCGGGTCACGGCGTAGGAGCCTTTGAGATTTGTGTCGAGCACGCGGTTCCACTCGGCTTCGCCTATGTCCTGGAACAGCCCCCAGCTGTCGATGCCTGCGTTGCAGATCACTACATCCGGCGTCCCCATGGAGCCGAGCACCTGCTCGCAGAGATTTTCGGCGTCGCCCATAAGGGACAGGTCTGCCATAAATATCTGCGCCTTGCCGCCGCCTGCCTTTATCTCCGAGCTTACCCTGCGGGCTTCGTTGAACGAGCGGTTGTAGCAGACTCCGACTTCGTATCCTTCCGCGGCAAAAGCCTTTGCCATTGCGGATCCTATTCCTCCGGACGCGCCGGTTATAAGTACTTTTTTCATTTTCGTTTCCTCCGATTGCCCTATTTTACAAGAGTTTTAGCCCTCTTGCAATCTGTTTCGGGGGTGTTAAACTATTAGCATGAAATATCGCGATGTAAAACAATTCGGACGCCTCGGCGATTACGTCCTGGACATGCTGGAGTGGATACTCTACGCAGGTCTTATCGGCGCGTCTGTGGGCGTCATAGGCGTGGCATTTGAGCTTTCGCTTTCTATCGCCACCGCTCTGCGGGAGACCTACGACTGGCTGATCTTCTTTATGCCCGTCGCCGGAATGATAATAGTCCTGCTGTACCGCGGCTGGCTGGTCGACGACCCAAAGGGCACCAACCGCATAATCAAGGCGGCAAAGGGCGACCGGGAGGGCGTGGCTTTGCGCATAGTGCCGCTGATCTTTATTTCGACCGTTCTGACGCACCTTACGGGAGGCTCCTCCGGCCGCGAAGGCGCCGCGCTTCAGATAGGCGGCTCGATGGCCAGCTGGATAGGGCGCAGGATAAAGCTCAAATATCTCGACCTGCGCATCCTGGTGCAGTGCGGCATGGCCGCGGGCTTTTCCGCGCTTTTCGGCGCGCCAATAGCCGCGGCGGTATTCGCCATGGAGGTCGTAAGCAGCGATCTTCACTACTACGGACTGTTTCCGTGCTTCCTCTCCGCTGTCATCGCCAAGGTAACGGCGACGGCTCTCGGCGGCCAGGCTACGCATTTTATCGTTTTCGAAGTCCCCGACGCGGACCTTGCCACGGTCATAAGGGTCATAGTTATGGGCCTGCTGGTGGCGCTGCTGTCCATCGCGTTTATTCAGATGCTTCATGTGTCTGAAAAGTTGTATTCGAAATATTTCAAGAATCCGTACTTCAGGGCCGCGGTCGGCGGATGCCTTGTGGTGGCGCTGACCATGCTCTCCGGCACCAGGGATTACAACGGCGCCGGCCTCTATGTAATAGTCCAGGCGCTGGCCGGAAACGCCGCTCCGCTGGCATTTTTCTGGAAGATGCTCTTTACCGCGCTCACGCTGAGCGCCGGCTACAAGGGCGGTGAGATAGTTCCGACACTGTTTATCGGGGCCACGTTCGGCGCGGTGGCGGCGCCGCTGATCGGGCTCGGCGCGCAGTTCGGCGCCGGCATAGGCATGATAATGATGTTCTGCGCGGTCACGAACTGCCCCATCGCGTCGCTTTTCCTTGCCTTTGAGCTGCTGGCCGGCCGCGGGCTTATGCTCTGCGCCCTTGGCTGCTCCGTCGCCTACATGATGAGCGGGCGATACAGCCTCTACCGCGAGCAGCGCCTGTCCACCGGAAAGTTCAGCTTTGAGGTCGCCGCTGACAGCGCGGACGTCACCGGAATGGAAGATGAAGACGGTGAAAAGGCCTTCCCCGACGCGCCGGATCTTCCAGATGACGAGGACATCCGCGAAGAGGTCGGCATCCCGGAAGGCGCCCGTCGTACCGAGTTCAATCTTTACAGCGATCCTTCGGATGAAATTACCGAAAATGATAGACCGGACCCCGAAGTATGCTATAATGAGTCTGCGATTGCAAATGTTGTGGAAACACAGAAAGGACGGAACCAAACCATGAAATATGTCTGTGAGGTATGCGGCTATGTTTATGACGAAGCTGCAGGAGATCCGGAACACGGCATAGCTCCCGGAACCAAGTGGGAAGATCTTCCCGCTGATTTCGAGTGCCCGCTTTGCAGTGTAGGCAAGGATCAGTTCAAGCCCGAATAAGCTGAAAACAGATCGATCTTTAGAACAAAAACCGCTCTCCGGAGCGGTTTTTGCTTGAAATTCAAGGCTTCGCAACCATTATGCAACCGCCGGTTGACAAAGTTCAAAGCCCTCTTGGTGGTCTGCAACCGCTCTTTATTTTATGCTTTGGGCGTGATAAAGTTAAAGAGCCAAAGGAGGTACGAACATGATTTTGGCAGAAAAGATAAGCGATCTCAGAAAACAGGCAGGCTGGTCCCAGGAAGAACTCGCGGACAAGCTCGAGGTGAGCAGGCAGTCGGTATCCAAGTGGGAGATGGCGCAGTCCGTCCCCGACATGAACCGCATAATAATGATGGCTAAGCTCTTCGGAGTCAGCACGGACTATCTTCTTTTAGATGATATGGAAGCCCCGTTTCCCAAGATCTATGAAGGGGATACTGACGAGCTTCCCATTTCGGTTCACAGCGTCAGCATGGAAGAGGCAAACCGCTTCCTGGACGTCCGTTTTACCGCCGCGACGCAGATCGCCCTCGGCGTTATGCTCTGCATACTCTGCCCGGTGCTTGTAATAATCCTTGAGGCAGGCCGCGAGACCGGCCGCTTCGCGCTCAGCGAGCCCCAGGCCGAAGGCTTCGGATGCATTTTCCTGTTTATATGCCTGATCGCCGCCGTGGCGATGTTCGTAATGAACGGCATAAGGCTGCACATGTTCAGCTATTTTGAGGAAGAGGAGATCGATACCGCCTACGGGGTCGACGGTTTTGCCCGCGAGCGCCGCGAGCGTTTCCGCGGCATGCACACCAGGGATCTCGTCCTCGGCATCTCGCTCTGCGTAGGATCCGTTATGCCCTTATTCGTCGGACTCGTTCTGTTCGGTGAGGAAGAATTCGCCATGTCGGTCTGCACGACCATGATGCTCGCGATGATAGCGGTCGGCGTTTTCCTCATAGTCCGCTGCAGCATAATCTGGGGAAGCTTTCAGATGCTGCTCCAGGAAGGCGACTACAGCTTAAAGGAAAAAGTCATAAGCAAAAAGAACGCTCCAATCGCGGGAGTATACTGGAGCCTTGTTACCGCGCTGTATCTCGGCTACAGCTTCATCACCCAGCGCTGGGACCACAGCTGGATAATCTGGCCGATCGCGGGCGTAAGCTACGCTGTGCTGGCCGGCATCCTCAGGGTCGTGAGAAACGACGACGGCAGATACTGATTTGACAGCAAAGCCCTCTTCGGCTTATCATAAAGTTATAAGCGCAGAGAAGGAGGGTGCCATGACATACGAAGTATTAAACCACGCCTGTGTAAAGATAACAGGCTCAAAGATCCTGTATTTTGACCCGTTCGGACTTAAGGACGCGCCCCGCGACGCGGATATCATATTCGTCACCCACGACCATTACGACCATCTGTCGCCGGAGGATATAGAAAAAGTATCAAAGCCTGTCGTCTGCAGGGACGATGCCAGCTTTGAGGAGGGGAACACCGTAATGGTTCTCCCGGAAAGTGTTGCGGATGTGGACGGGCACCCCTGCCTGCATTTCGCGCCGGGAACTTCCGGCGATGTTCTGGGAGTCGCGGTCGAGGCTGTTCCGGCATACAATCCGCATAAGATGTTCCATCCGAAAAAGAACGGCTGGCTGGGTTACGTGGTGACCCTGGACGGAAAGCGCTTCTATGTGGCGGGCGACACCGACGAGACCCCGGAGGCCGCTGCCGTCAGATGCGACATCGCCTTTATCCCGGTCGGCGGAAAATACACCTGCAACGCGGAAGAGGCCGCCGAGCTCGCAAAGAAGATAGCCCCGGCGGCATGCGCCGTGCCTTACCACTTCGGCGCAATAGTCGGCACCGAAGCGGACAGGGACAGGTTCCTGGAGCTGACCGCAAAATAATTTTTCAGGCAATTATAAAAACTGCTTACGGCCTGTAAGCAGTTTTTTATTGTTTTTTAGTTTACGCGAGTCCCGGCGGGCAGGGGTCGCCGCTGTCCCTGCGGTGCTTATAATACAGTTCCTCCGTGGCGAGCGCCATTTTGGTAACCGCAAAATCCTGGCCTTGAGGATAGATGTACCAGGTATCCTCGAGCGTGTTGAGATCCACGCAGTCTCCGAATTTGCCCAGATATTCGTACTCTATGTGGCAGGAATAGAGCGACGGCACGGGCTTGAGCATCTCGAACGGGTCGCCGTCCTTGTCTGTTCCGCGGACCGTAAAGCCGTTCATGTCGTGGACCATGGTCCCTTCGCCGAGCTCTATGAATTTCTTTGCGTTGGGCAGGGTGTTGACCTTCACCGCGAGTTCTCCGCTGGAATAAGTCCCGGCCTCTACCTCCGCGCGTACATTGGCGCGCTCCCATTCGTACCAGTCGGGGATGTGGGAAAATTCGGTCTCGCCGTCATCGGCGGACAGCTCTCCCAGCTCGGAATACGTCCAGCTCTTGCCGCAGGCTGCGCAGCGCAGCTTTGTCCCTTCCGTTTCCATGCGGAATTCCGTTCCGCAGGCGGGGCACTGGTAGAGCACCTTTTGCAGGCCTTCGGCGCGTTTTTCGTAAGTTACGCGGATCCCGCGCTCCTTCTGCCAGCTGTATTCGTCGTACTGAAAAGCCTCGACCAGCCTGTGGTTTACTTCTTCCGCGGGAGTATTTCCGAGCTCTTCCGGAGTAAACAGCAGCGTCATTTCCGCTTCGGTCGGCTTTACGTCCCTGTCGTGCAGGTTCCAGAACGGCGAGTTGATGTGATGTCCGTGGCAGATAAAGGTCACTACCGGGACCTTGAGCAGTTTGCACAGCTTTCCGAGAGATTCCGGCAGCACGGCCGTGGTGCCGCAGAGCGAATAGCGGGCTTCGGGATATATGACGGCAACGTCGCCGTTTTTTATGGTCTTGCGGAGGTTGTAAACGAGCTGCACGTCGCTCGTAAACTTGCGCTTGCAGATGCAGCCCACGGCTCGCAGCAGCCATTCCCGGCCTATAAAACCGTCTATAGCGACTACATAATTTGCGCGGGCAGGCCAGATAGCCATGGTGGCGGCCTTGAAATCGAAAAACGCGTTGTGGTTGCAGAGCAGGACGTAGGGCGGCTTAAGCCCTTCGCAGCGGGTCTTAGTCAGCTGCATTTTGTGGCGCTTCGCTTCCGGAAAACTGATCAGGTATGTCAGCGGCCGCAGATACCATTTTGTGCGCATCGGCGGCTTTTTCATATCAAAACGTTCGTAATTATCAGCCATGCGGGCCTCCTCTTAACAACATCTTAACACTATTATACGGGAAAGGCTGTTATTACGGAAGCGCTTTATCAGTTTGCGCTCCTCATTGAAATCGGCCGGGCGTTCTGCTAACATTAAGCAGTCAAAAACTGACGAAAGACAGGGGATAATATGGGCGAATACAAAAGGATCAGTGTAAACGGACTTGAACTTAATTGTTATTGCGGCGGCGAAGGCAGGCCTGTGGTGCTCGTCCACGGCAACGGCGAATCGCATCAGAGCTTTTCCGTGCTCATCGGGCAGCTCGAGGAGGCCGGTTACAGCGTGATCGCTCCGGATTCCCGCGGGCACGGCGGCAGCGACCCCGCGGACGAATATCATTACGCTGACATGGCCGAGGACATCTTTCAGCTTATTACTGTGCTTGGACTGGAAAAGCCCGCGCTCTACGGCTTCAGCGACGGCGGTATAATCGGGCTGACGCTGGAACTGGCGCATCCCGGCACGCTGTCCCTCCTTGCGGTAAGCGGGACAAACCTTTCGCCCGGCGGCCTGACCGACGAATTTATGGCGTCGATCGACGGGATAGACGATCCTTTGTGTGAGCTTATGCGCAGCGAACCGGACATAGATCCGGAAGCGCTGGCCGGAATACAGATCCCCGTGCTTGTTACGGCAGGAGAGTTTGACGTGGTCCGGCCGGAGGAGACCGAGCTTATTTTATCGAAGCTCCCTTACGCGGAGGATTATTTTGCCGAAGGCGAAGACCACGGCAGTTATATCGAGAATAATCCGTTTATAGGAGAGCTTCTGCTCGAATTTTTCAGGGAACACAATTACTGAAACATTTTCCGCATTCGGTGCTATAATAACCGCAAGACAAAAAGTCCTGCGGTTTTTCGCAGTCAAAAAGGAGACCTGCAATGTTTGTACTCATTAAAAACGCGCATATCTACGCGCCTGAGGACCTCGGAAAGAACGACGTCCTTATCTGCAACAAAAAGATCATAAAAGTCGCGCCGCATATCGATTTCAGCTGGGACGAGGACGAGTTTACAGTCATCGACGCCGAGGGCCAGAGCATGGTGCCGGGCTTTATCGACCAGCACGTGCATATTATCGGGGGCGGCGGAGAGGACGGCTTTGCAAGTCTTATCCGCGAGATACAGATGACCGACTGCGTAAAGTATGGCGTCACCACAGTCGTCGGCGTGCTCGGGACCGACTGCCAGGCAAAGCACGTCGAAACGCTCGTCGCCCGCGCCAAGGCGCTTAAGGAGCAGGGCATGACGGCTTACTGCCTCACCGGTTCCTACAGCTATCCGTCCATTACGCTTACCGGCTCTGTTGCCAAGGATATGGCCTTTGTCGACGAGATCATCGGCGTCAAGATCGCCATCGCCGAGCACCGCGCCAGCGAGATCACCGCGGAGGAGCTTACACGCCTGGCCACCCAGGTCCGCACCACTTCCTTCCTGACCCACAAGCCCGGTGTGGTCCACATGCATACCGGCCGCGGCAAAAAGCAGTACAGCGATGTGTTGAAGATTGTCGAGGAAAGCGACATTCCGATCACCCAGTTCCGCCCGACCCATGTAAACATCGATTCCGAAAGCACTCTGGAATTCGCGAAGGCCGGCGGCTATCTGGACTTTACCTCCGGACATCAGACCGCTGCCACCGCCGCTCATCTTAAAAAGGCGCTGGACCAGGTCCCGCTGGAGCAGATAACGCTGAGCTCGGATTCCAACGGCAGCTTCCCCAAGTGGTCCGAAGACCGCCGCAGGATAGTCGCCATGGGCGTCGGCAGCATGGACACCCTCTGGGACACCATCCGTCATCTGGTGCAGGACCAGGGCGTCGATCTCGGCACAGCGGTCTCGATCATCACAAAGAACGTGGCGGACGCGCTGCTGCTCTACCCGAACAAGGGCAGCGTTTCCAAGGACGCTGACGCAGACCTGGTGCTGCTGGACAAGGACCTCAACATCACAAACGTCCTGGCTCTCGGCAGGGTAATGGTCCGCGACGGCCAGCTGGTGGCGAAGAACTACTACGATTACGAATAGATTTTCTTATCGGAGGCCCGCCTTGCAGGCTTAACGGCATAAAAAAGTAAAACGATTATACTTCTGACCAAAAAAGCATTCTGATGACTTAGTAGTTAGAAAAAACAGCATAATCTTCTAACCTGCTGTAGTATTATAAAAAGATAGGTCAGAAAAACTCATTAAAAACAAAAAATCGGCCGCTAAAGCCGATTTTTTAATGAGTTTTTCTAAGTGAATCTGTGTTTTCTGAGCTTTTGGTCAGAATTCCATAGCGCAGATGATCCGGCAACACTCTGTCCGCAAGCTCCTGAAACGCTGTCGGTAATCCGGCGATCAGCTATTTGCAGGCTTTAATGAAATCCTCGAATATCGGGAGCATGTAATTGTCTTTTCTGACAAAGAAGCTCTCCGGATGCCACTGGACGGCGTGCATATAGGGGTGGTCTACAGCTTCCACGGCCTCTATTATCCCGTCTTCGGCGCGCGCCGTTACGCGGAGCCCTTCGCCCAGATCCTTAATGGCCTGATGGTGGTAGCTGTTGGTCCACAGCTCATTTCCGTACAGCCTTTGGAGGATGGAGCCTTCTTCTATAATGACCTTGTGGCTGATGCCGCCGGGCATTATCTCTCTCTGCGAATGGCGCATGGTGCCGGGCCCGTGCAGGGAAACGTCCTGATACAGCGTCCCGCCGAACGCGACGTTCATTATCTGGATGCCGCGGCAGATCGCCAGCATCGGCTTTTCTGTCCTGAGCATGCGCTTTATAAGGTGCAGCTGGTATTCGTCGTAGTCGAGGCGCGTAGCTTCGAGCAGCGGGTGGGGCTGCTCGCCGTAGCTTATGGGGTTGACGTCAATGCCTCCGGGAACGATGTACGCGTCGCACATGGCCGTATAGCGGTCGAGCGCCTCCGGGTCGTCAAATATCGGAAGGATAAGAGGGATGCCTCCCGCAGCTTCCACGGAAAACAGATAGTTCTCTCCGCAGGAATGTATAGTTGCCTTGTTGCCCCGGTATTCGTTAAGCGTCGGGTGCGCCATTATGCCGATGATCGGTTTCATGATCCTGTCCTTTCCGAAAAAGCGTCTCGCTTTTGATACCGTAAAATATATCACATTTTTAAGAGTTTGAACCGAAAAAAATAAAATTCTAAAATATACAGAACTATCCGAACGATTTTTATAACTACCGACCGAATTGTTTAAAATGACATATACTTTTAGGTTATTTTGTGAAATTTCACAGTATAAAAGAAGGCTTTTCTGTTGACACAGGCACTATAATTTGCTATAAATAATCACTATTAGATTTTTCTAATAATAAGGAAACTAAAAAAGGAAATTCAGTGGACTAAAACACTAAGAAAAAGAAGGAGATCATCAATGAAAGCAAGAAGAATTTTAGCAGTAATGCTGGCAGCCATGATGCTGATCCTCAGCGCCTGCGGCGGATCTTCCGCTCCGGCAAGCTCCGAGGGCAGCAACGCTCCCGCAGCTCCTGCAAGCTCCGGTTCCGCTCCGGCAGCACCGGCTGCAGCTGTGACCGCTCAGGAATACGACGCTGTCGCGGCAGTATCCCTCGACTTCACCACCATGGACCCTGTTGATACTTCCGACACCCTGTCCGGCGGTATCCAGAGACTCATCATGGACGGTATGTTCGGTTTCGACGACAACCTGGGCCAGATCCCGCTCCTCGCTACCGGATACACCGCTAACGAAGACGCTACCCAGTATGTAATCACTCTCCGTCAGGGCGTAAGCTTCTCCGACGGCACCCCCTGGGACGCCAACGCGGCAAAGGCTAACCTCGACAAGCTCGCGGACAAGACCAGAGGCCTCAAGAGAACATCCCTGCTCAGCTCTATCATCGAGAGCGTAGAAGTCACCGGAGATTACGAAGTAACCGTTAACCTCGCCACCCCGTTCTCCGCGTTCATCGCAAACCTCTGCCATCCGGCATGCGTAATGATGAGCCCGAAGGTTCTCGAAGCAGGCGACGACGTATGCGCATCCGCTCCTGTGGGAACCGGCCAGTACCTCTTCGTCGAGTGGGAACACGGCGATCACCTTAAGCTCGAACTCAACCCCAACTGGTGGGGATACGAAGCAGGCATCGTAGATAAGGACGCCGGCTTCAAGACCATCAACTTCAAGGTCGTAACCGAAAACGCCACCCGCGTATCCATGCTCCAGGCCGGCGACGCCGACTTCATCTGGCCGGTACCGACCGAAAGCTACGACAACGTCGCTGCAGATCCCAACCTCACCGCTCACTCTGAGGCAGGCATCGTAGTACGCTGGCTCTACATGAACACCCAGAAGGCTCCGCTCAACGACGTACGCGTCCGCAAGGCTCTTGCTCTCGCAGTCAATAAGGAAGCTTTCCTCCAGGTCATCTACAACGGACACGGCTCCGTAGCGACCTCCATCCTCGGTTCCGCTGTAACCGGTTACAAGGGCAACGACCCCGTACCCTTCGACGTTGAACAGGCCAAGGCTCTGCTCGCCGAAGCAGGATATCCCAACGGATTCACCATTACCCAGTACTACAGCAACAACACCACCAACGAAAAGTCTGCCCAGTTCATGCAGCAGCAGTTCCAGCAGATCGGCGTAACTCTTAACCTCGTAGGCGAAGAGTCCGCTATGACCAACGAGCGTATCCAGAACAGCACCAAGCCCGGCGCTGAGGCTGACGTAGACGTTTACCTCACCGGCTGGTCGCCCTCCACAGGCGACGCTGACTGGGCACTCCGTCCGCTGCTCTGCTCCGAGATGGCTCCGCCGGTAAACTACAACATCGCTTACTTCAACAACAAGGAGTATGACGATCTGGTACACGGCGCTCTGTCCGTTTCCGATCAGGCAAAGAAGAACGAAATGTATGCCCGCGCTCAGGACATCGTCTGGGAAGAGATGCCCATCATCCCGCTCATGGAGCAGGACAACACCTGGGCTGAAAAGAGCAATCTGGTCGACATCAAGATCTATCCGGATGGCGCCATCAACTGCAGAAATGCAAAAATCGCTCAGTAATCAGTAAAGCTGTTTGCAGATGCCCTCTGGATAACAGAGGGCATTTGCTGTCTTTATTTATTCAGTAAAATTAAGGAAAGATATTTATGGCAAGATACGGACTCAAAAAACTATTAGAGATGCTGCTGACGCTGTTTATAGTCGTCACGCTGGTCTTTTTCCTTGTGCGAATGATTCCGGGCGATCCTGCCAGAATGATCGCCGGCGAGCAGGCCACACTGGAAGACGTTGAGAACGTCCGGGAAACGCTCGGCCTCAACAAACCCGTCGGCGAACAGTATGTCAGCTACATCACAGGCCTCTTCCACGGCGACCTCGGCACGTCGATGCGCACCAAACGGCCGGTCACGGAAGAGCTCGCGGTGCGCTATCCCAACACCGTCAAGCTTGCGCTCGTCGCTATCAGCTGGAGCGTTATCGTCGGTATACTTCTCGGCGTCTGGTCCGCCAGGCACCGTTCCAAATGGCAGGATTACGTCGGCATGACCGTAGCGGTCTCCGGAATATCGCTGCCTAACTTCTGGATAGGCTTTATGCTTATCGCTCTGTTTGCCGTAAAGCTGCACTGGTTCCCCGCGACCGGGGCGGACAGCTTCCGGCACCTGATCCTTCCGGGATTCACCCTCGGAACGACGATCATGTCGATACTGGCCCGCTTTACCCGCTCGTCTATGATAGAACAGCTCAAGGAGGATTATATCCGCACCGGGCGTTCCAAGGGCATCGGGGAAAGCGCCATCACCTGGAGGCACGCGTTCCGCAACTCCATGATCTCCGTCGTTACAGTAGTCGGCATGCAGTTCGGCTTCCTGCTCGGCGGATCCGTAGTTACGGAAGCGGTATTCGCGTACAACGGCATCGGCCAGCTGCTGGTGACCTCGGTCGCGTTCCGCGATTACCCGTGCATCCAGTCTCTTATACTCATATTCTCGCTGCACTTTGTCGTGATCAACTTTATCGTCGACATCCTGTACGCGGTACTCAATCCTGAGATACAGCTCAGCTAAGGGGAGGGAAACATGAACAACGAAAAAGAACAGATAAAGTTTTCCCGCTTCAACGACTTCCTCAGGAAATTCAAAAAGCAGAAAACAGCTATCGCGGCGCTGGTGGTAATTATTATCCTGGTGCTCATCGCGATATTCAGTTATAAGATAGCTCCTTACGGGATCAACGAATTCGATTATTCCTCCGTTCTTCAGGGACCGAGCGCGGCGCACTGGTTCGGCACCGACGACTTCGGCCGCGACCTGTTCTCCCGCATACTCTGCGGCACCAGGATCTCGCTCGCCGTCGGCATATGCGCCGTTACGATAGGCGCTTTGTCGGGTACGGTCCTCGGCCTTATCGCCGGTTATTACAACGGCCCTGCTGAATCGGTCATAATGCGTCTCTGCGACGTTCTCTTCGCCTTCCCCGGCATAGTTCTGGCCATAGCGGTCATAGCCGTGCTCGGCGCGGGCATACAGAACGTGGTCATAGCGGTCGCGGTATTCTCGATGCCAACGTTCTGCCGGCTTGTGCGAAGCTCCGTGCTCGCCACAAAGGAGAGCGTCTACGTGCAGGCTGAGAGGAGCCTCGGCGCAAAGGATTCGCGCATACTCTTCAGACACATCCTGCCGGCCGCGTTCCCCAACATCATAGTTCAGTACACCATGTCCATCGGAAGCTCCATCATGACGGCGGCATCCCTGTCGTTCCTCGGAATGGGCGCCCAGGCGCCGACACCGGAGTGGGGACTCATCCTCAGCGCCGGCCGCGACTACATGCTCAACGCCATCCACCTGACGTTCTTCCCCGGACTTGCCATATTCATTACAGTTTTAAGCTTCAATCTTCTGGGTGACGGTCTCCGCGACGCGCTCGATCCGAAGCTCAGCGAATAGGAGGAGACGGCCATGGCAGAAAACGTTCTCGAGGTAAGAAACCTCCACACATATTTTTTCGCTGACAACGGAACAGTCCCCGCGGTCGACGGCGTCGATTTTGAGCTGCAGAAGGGCCATACCCTGGGCATAGTCGGCGAATCCGGAAGCGGTAAGAGCGTCACCTCGCTGTCCATAATCGGGCTTCTGATGGGGACTACCGGACGGGTCACCGATGGCGAGATCATCCTCGACGGGGAGGATATCACCAAATACAGCGAAAAGCAGCGCAGGAAGCTCCGCGGCTCCAAGATCTCGATGATCTTCCAGGAGCCCATGACCTCGCTCAACCCGGTCATGAAGATCGGAAAACAGATCCGCGAAAAGATCCTGCAGCACGAAAAAATATCCAAAAAAGAGGCGGACGAGGAAGTCATAAAGCTTCTTAAGATGACCGGCCTGCCCCGCGTGGAGCGCATGGTCAACGAATATCCGTTCCAGCTTTCCGGCGGACAGAGGCAGAGGGTCATGATAGCCCTGGCGCTGGCCTGCAAGCCGGAGATCCTTATCGCCGACGAGCCCACGACCGCGCTGGACGTTACGATCCAGGCGCAGATACTGGACCTGATGAACACTCTCAAAGAGGAGACCGGAACATCCATCCTCTTTATTACACACGACCTCGGCGTAGTGGCCGAGACCTGCGATGACGTAGTAGTAATGTACTGCGGGCGCATCGTGGAAAAGGGCACTGTTTTCGATATCTTCAAAAATACCGCGCATCCGTACACCGAAGGTCTGTTCAATTCCATACCCAAGATAGGCGTCCGCGCCGAAGAGCTCGATGTCATCCCGGGCAACGTGCCGAACCCGAAGTATATGCCCAAGGGCTGCAAGTTCTCCGACCGCTGCAAATACTGCTTCGACAGATGCCTGGAGGAGGAACCGGGCTTTGCGGACCTCGGAAACGGACACTTCTCGAGATGCTGGAAAAACTTCCCCGGTTACACAGAACAGGAGGCTGAATAATGTCTGACAAGGTATTGCAGATAAAAGATCTTAAGATCTACTATCCTGTTCGCAAGGGCATGATGGGCAAGGTACAGTACGTAAAGGCTGTCGACGGAGTCACCCTGGACGTCAAGAAGGGCGAAGTTCTGGGCATAGTAGGCGAATCCGGCTGCGGAAAGTCCACGCTCGGCAAGGCTGTCTGCCGGCTGATCCCCATCAGCGGCGGCCAGATAATCCTCAACGACAGGGATATAACGAATATGCCCGAGTCGGAGCTGCGCCCCTACCGCAAGGATATGCAGATGATCTTCCAGGATCCATACGCGTCGCTCAACCCGCGCATGACGGTCCACGACATAATCGCTGAGCCGATGATCATCCACAATATGTACAAGAGCCAGAAGGAGATCGACGACAAGGTAGTTGAGCTGCTCAACGA
>JAFYFK010000185.1 GCA_017543805.1 Bacillota bacterium
AGAGGTGTTCGCAAATTCCCCGTTCCCGCAGGCTATACAGAACATCCCTGTTGTCGGGCCGCTGCTGTTCAGCTACAACATATTCGTGTATATCGGGCTGATCGCGACCGTCGCGATGGCCGTGTTCATGAAAAAGACCAAGAGCGGGCTCAATCTGCGCGCGGTGGGCGAATCTCCCGCGACCGCGGACGCCGCAGGCATCAACGTAACAAAGTACAAGTACCTTGCGACAGTCATAGGCGGAGGCATCTCGGCGGTCGGCGGAATGGTCTATACTATGACCATAGCGGGCACTGTCTGGAACCACTCAGCTCTGGCCGGCGAAGGCTGGATAGCCGTGGCTCTGGTAATCTTCTGTCTGTGGAGGCCTCTCAATTCCCTCTGGGGTTCCGTGCTCTTCGGCGGGCTGCTGATAATGTTCATCCGCGTGCCCATGCCGTTTATGCCGACGCAGATCTACAAGATACTGCCTTACATCGTAACGGCGATCGTTCTGATAATGGTCTCCATGCGCCAGCGCAGGGCAGACCAGCCGCCTGCGAATCTCGGGCTTAATTACTTCAGAGAAGACAGATAAAAAAAGACAAATTAAAAAAGCCCCGGATCATTCGGTCCGGGCACGGTATACAAGTAACACAAGCGTAATTTGACTACTGTTTGAAGGACATATATAATTATCCTATCTATATATGTCCTTTTTTATTTGGGCTTACACAACAACTTGTGTTTTAACGGAGAAATAAGATGAATAAGAAAAGTTTGGTCATTTTACTCGCCGCGGCGCTTATTTTCGCTATGAGCGTCATAAATATCGCGATGGCAGCCGGCGGTGCCGGAACAGCCAGCGATCCTGTCGTCACCAAGAGCTATGTTGACGATCTTGTAAAGGAACTCAGGGCGGAGATGGAAAAGTCCTCCTCCGGAAGCGCTTCTGCTACCCCCGCTTCCTCTGACGGGGCTACATTTATCGTAGTCGAGGTACAGGCCGGACAGTCCGTTATCGGCAAAGAGGGCACGGAAATGGTCCTCAGGAGCGGCAGCGCCACGATCATCGACAACGGCGCGGTCGGCGTTTCCGACCTTACCGCGGGCGCGGACCTTATGAGCCCCAAGGCCGTCACAAAGAACCATCTGCTGCTGATCCCCCGCGACGACGGACGCGGCATCAAGTGCAATACTCACGCTTATGTAATGGTAAAGGGCGGATACACTGTTCAGTAGACCATGCGGATAATGATCTTTGCCGCCGGCGGAGACGTAGGCGGAGGAAAAACGCATATTCTTTCCATTGCGCGGGAGCTTTCGAAGAACAACGAGCTGAGGCTGGTATCTTTCTACCGCAGCTTTCTTTCGCATGAGGCGAGGGAGATGGGGCTTGACGTGGCGGATATCGAGGGCACGGCTCCTTTTAAGGAGGGCCTGGCTTTTGCCCTGGCGCAGTTCGACGAATTCAAACCCGACATAGTCCACTGCCACGGAGGAAAGGCAAATGTTTACGGCGCGTTTTTAAAGCAGCGCCGTAATTGCTGTATCTGCAGCACTGTCCACTCCGATCCCAAGCTGGACTACCTCGGCGAGCCGATAAAGCAGTACACCAACGGCAACGCCAACCAGTGGGCGCTGCGCCGCATGGACTATCTCGTGGCTGTCGCAGGCCGCATGAAGGAGATACTCATCGAGCGCGGTTTTGACCCGTACAAGGTCTATACCATATACAACGGCATGGACTTTTCCGACGCGCCGGCTGAGCCCAAGCCTCAGAAACACGGTGACGAACCGGTCGTAGTCGGCATACTCGCCAGGCTCAATCCGGTCAAAGACATAGAGACCGTGGTGCGCGCTGTCGCCAAGGCTTACGCAAAGGATAAGCGCCTGCGCCTTTCCATTGCCGGAAACGGCGAGGACAAGGCAAAGCTGGAGGCGCTCGTTAAAGAACTCGGCATAGAGGACGTTACGGTATTTGAAGGCTGGATAACGGATGTCAGGGCTTACTTCGACCGCGTCGACATAAACGTCCTTGCTTCGCTTTCCGAGACCTTCCCGTATTCTCTCCTGGAAGGCGCGTACGTGCACTGTCCGGCGATCGCCAGCAACGTGGGCGGCATCCCGTACCTGATAGAGCAGGGCGTTACGGGATATCTGTTTGAACCGGGAGATTCGGACACCTTCAGCGAACACATACTCAGGCTTGCCGCTGATCCTGAGCTCAGGACGGCGCTCGGGGAAGCGCTGTTCAGGAAGGCCGGAACGGAGTTCTCCCTGGAGCGCATGGCGCGCGACCAGCAGGAAGCCTACCGTTCCATGCTCAGGAAGAACAAAATGCCAAAGCGCAGCGGAGTGGTGCTCTGCGGTGCCTACGGGCGCGGCAACGCCGGCGACGAGGCTATTTTAAGGGCAATACTCAACGAGCTGCGCGCCGTGGATCCGGACATGCCTTTCTGGGTAATGTCGCGCGACCCGAAGGGGACCTCCAAAAAAGAAGGAGTTCGGAGCTTCTACATTTTCAATGTGCTTAAGATGATCCGCAGCCTCAGAAAAGCGAAGCTCTTCGTCAACGGCGGCGGAACGCTCATTCAGGATATAACATCCACACGTTCGCTCAACTTTTATCTCTTCACCCTTATTGCCGCCAAAAAGCTCGGCTGCAGGGTCATAATGTACGGCTGCGGCATCGGCCCGCTGGGAAGCGAGAGCAACCGGCGCCACGCCGGAAAGGTGCTGGACGGCACCGCGGACATAATCACGGTGAGGGACAGCGGTTCCCTGGAGCTGCTCAGGGACATCGGCGTCAGCAGGCCGGAGATGACCCTGGCCGCGGACCCGACAGTCAATCTGCCGCCGCTTTCGGAGGACGCCGTAAACGCGGCGTTCCGGGAGGAGGGCATTCCTTCGGATATCGATATGATCGCCTTCTGCATGCGCGACTGGAAGAGCTTTACCGACCGGGAGTGCGTGGCGAAGGCCGCCGACTACGCCTGGGAGAAGTACGGGCTGACGCCGGTGTTCATACCGTTTGAGGTGCCGAGGGATACGGAGATAACCGCAGACCTTGCGGGAATGGTCAAGGCGCCGCACTACGTATGCTCAAGAGCGCACAGCGTCGGTGAATACACCGGCATGCTCGGCCGCATGAGGCTGGTCTGCGGAATGCGCCTGCATTCGCTGATCTTCGCGACCGCCGGCGGAGCGCCCGTCGTTGGCGTATCATACGATGTTAAGGTCGACAGCTTTATCAGAGACATAGGCTCCGACGCGCTCATACCGCTGGAGGATCTGTCCTTCGACGCTTTAAAGGCGCAGATCGACGCGGTCCTCGCGAGGGGGAGCGCCGGGGGAGAGGCTACCAGGAAACGCCTCATGGACATGGAAAAGAAGAACGCCGAAGCAGCGGCCAGGCTTCTTTCGGAATAGAAGATGAAAAAACAGATACTTTGCCTTTCAACGTCGAACTATCATCCGATACCGACGCGAAAACAGAACATCATGAACCGCCTGACGGACTGCGACATCATCTACGTGGATCCGCCGGTCAGCTACATAGCCCCGCTAAAGGATCCGAAGGCAAAAGCGCGCATTAGCGCCTGGAAGGAAGCTCCCGAGCGCGTAAGGGAAGGCCTCTGGGTCTATGCCAACAAGCCCGTGCTTCCGCTTGCCAACAAAAAACGGGCGGTCAACGAGATTAACCAGAAAAAGCTCGCTAAGTACTACGCCAGGCTCTGCAGGGACCACGGATTCGGCGGGGACTTTACGGTCTGGTGCTACCATCCGCAGTGCGCCGACCTGATAGCTCCGCTGGCGCACGAGCTCGGCATCGCCCCCGCAAAGCTCTGGAAGCAGACCGTCTATGACTGCGTCGACAGGCATTCGGCTTATCCGGGCCTCATAGACAGAGAGACCGTCGACGAAATGGAGGCGGATCTCGCTCGCAGCTGCGGAGTTTGCTTCGCGACGGCTCAGGGCCTGTA
>JAFYFK010000186.1 GCA_017543805.1 Bacillota bacterium
ACTTTACATAAATGCTCTGAAATTGTATTATAAATAGATAATCAATCGGAGAATCTATGGAATTAGTTAAGCATTTAAAAAGCATAAGAGTCGCGCACAAGAAGAATACCGCGGGATTTGCCGTGGCAGCCCTGCCGCTGCCGCCGGAAGTCCGCATTCCGCTGTGCCAGCATGTAGGAAAGCCCTGCGAACCGCTCGTCTTTCCGGGGGATCACGTCCTCGTCGGCCAGAAGATCGGCGACAGCGAAGACCGCCTCAGCGCGCCGGTGCACAGCAGCGTGTCCGGCACTGTTATAGATATGATAAAGTTCCCGGATCTCGACGGGAATATCGTTGACCATATAGTTATCGCGACGGACGGAAAGCAGGAACCCGCTCCGGACATCAAGCCGCCCGTCATCAATACCACGGCGGACTTTGTAGCGGCTGTAAAGGCTTCCGGCATAGTCGGCCTCGGCGGCGCGGGTTTCCCCATGGCCGCAAAGTACGACATTATGCCCGGCAGCATAGACACCTTTATAATCAACGGCGCCGAGAGCGAGCCGTACATAACCGCCGACCACATGACCATGATGGTCTACGCCAGGGAGATACTCGACGGCATCCACACGATAATGAAGTGGCTGCGCATCGGGCGTTCCATGATCGCTATACAGACAGACAAACCTGATGCCATAAAGCAGTTTGACGAGCTGATAGCAGAAAAGCAGATCAGCGACATAAGCGTCGTAAGCCTGCCTGACACCTATCCGCAGGGCGAGGAGCATTCCATCGTCTTCAGCTGCACCGGAAGGCGTTTCCCGGCGGGAAAGCGCACCAATGTTGTTGGAGTCCTCGTGTCCAACGTATGCTCCGTGCTCAAGCTGCAGCAGTATCTGACCAGCGGCATGCCGCTGATGTCCAGGGCCATAACCCTTGACGGGGACATAGTCGCGAAGCCCCAGAACGTTGAGGTGCCTGTAGGCACCACCGTAAGAGACATACTCGAGGGCTGCGGAGGGGTCACGGAGGAGATCGGCAAGATACTTATCGGCGGACCGCTGACCGGGATCGCCGTGCCGACCGACGAATACCCCATAACAAAGCGCGACCACGCTGTCATCTGCCTCAGCCGCGCCGCGTCCACAACTATCGAAGAGACCGCCTGCATACGCTGCGACCGCTGCGTCAAGGCCTGCCCTATGGATCTTGTTCCGTTTGAGATCGCGGACGCCTGGGACCGCAGGGACCTTGAGGCCGTAAAGCGCCTGAGGGCCGACCACTGCATGGGCTGCAATTCCTGCAGCTTTATCTGCCCTGCCAGAAGGCATCTGGGCTACCGCATAAAGAACGCGAAGGAGGCGATCAGAAATGCAGAACAATAAGCTGATCGTGACCCGCGCGCCGCATTTCTTCGGTTCGCTCAACACGACTACCATAATGAGGGACGTGCTGATAGCGCTGCTTCCGGAGCTGATCGTCTCGACCGTCTACCTCGGAAGGGCGGCGCTTTTCCGCGTGCTCGTATGCGTGCTCTCCTGCGTCGGCTTCGAATGGGCCATGCGCCGCATACTCGGAAGAAAGCAGACAGTCAAGGACTTGAGCGCCGCCGTCACGGGCGTCATACTCGCGTACCTGCTGCCAGCAAAGCTGCCGTTCTACATGTGCATCATGGGCTGCTTTATAGCCATAGTAATAGTTAAACAGCTCTTCGGCGGGCTGGGGCAGAACTTCGCCAATCCGGCAGCGACGGCATGGATAGCCCTGCTGCTGAGCTTCCCGGACCGCATGACGGTCGACGACACCCCGATAGAGCTCTTTACCAACGCCGGCGCGCTGCCGTCGAACCTTGTTGCCTTCGTCGGGCCTGTTGAAGGATACATCGGCCAGATCAGCGTCCTTGCGCTGCTCGCGGGCGGCATATATCTTGTCGCGAGAAAGATAATCGAGCCGACCATACCGCTCTGCTATATTGCGACCGTCGGCGTTATTTCGCTTGTCATGGGCCTCGACCCGGTATTCCCTATCTGCGCCGGAGGCGTTGTTTTCGGTGCGTTCTACATGGCGACAGACCCGGTCACCACGCCGGCTCTCTTCCCGGGGAAGATAATCTTCGGCATAGGCTGCGGCGCATTTACGATGATTATGCGCCTGCTCTGCACCTTCCCGAACTCGATGCCCTTCGCTATCCTTCTTATGAATATCTTTACGCCTCATATCGACCGCTTTATGAGGTATCTGCACTTCAGAAAGGAGGACAGAGATGAAGCAAGGCTTGGCTAATGTCCTCGGAAGAGTGCTGACTGTATTCTTTGCGCTCGTCATCTCGGCGCTGCTGCTGTACATTACATGCATCACAGTGCAGCCGCGAATAGACGAACGCGCGGAAGCCGAACTCAATATTTCCCGCATGCAGGTCCTGCCCGACGCCGAAGAACTCGTCAAAATGGAGGACATAGAGCTGATTGAAGGCGTAAGGGACATATATTCCGCGGCTGACGGCAGCGGTTATGTAGTTACGGTCGACAAGAGGACCGAATTCGGAAACATCTGCGTGATGATCGGCCTCGACCCCAACGGCGCGGTAAGGCTGGCCAAGGTGGTCGACAGAGGCGGCGGAAGGCCTTCCGAAGAAGGCGCCCAGAGTTACGCGTATTACTATACCGCGGCAAGCCAGGCGCATTTCGGGAGCGCGGCGCGCGCAAGGCGCCTTGTGGAGCAGCTCGACGAGACCAGCTACACCGCGTCCGACGTTCTCAGCGCCATCGCAACGTCCAAGGCCCAGCTGGACATAATAGGGGGTGATCTCTGATGAAGGAGCGTTTAGACATCTTCCGCAGAGGCATAATCCGCGATAACCCGCTCTTTGTGTACGCTCTGGGCATATGCCCGGCCCTCGCCGTAAGCACCTCTGCCGGCGCCGCCCTCGCCATGGGCATATCCACGACCATAGTGCTGACCGCTTCCTGCGTGCTGGCGTCCTCGACCAAGAGAGCTCTGCCCAAAAGCGTGCGCATACCGGTATACATGCTGATGGTCGCGACCTTCGTGACCCTTGTGCAGTACATAACGCGCGCGTACATGATGCCTGTCTATGACACTCTGGGCATATATCTTTCGCTGATAGTCGTAAACTGCCTGGTCTACGGCCGCATAGAGACCTTCGCGTCCCGGAACAGCATAGTCAGTTCGGCTCTCGACGCCCTGGGAATGGGCATAGGATATACGCTCGCCATGGTCATAATGGGGATCATACGCGAGCTTCTCGGCCGCGGGACCATTTTCGGGGTCGCTGTGCTCGCGGGTCACGTGGAAAGCGTAAATGTGTTTACCCTGGCGCCCGGAGGCTTCTTTACCCTGGGGATAATAATCGCCGCGGTCAACAAGCTCACAAGGGGGCGCAGAAGAGGCTGCGACTTCAACTGCGCGGCCTGCCCGGCGTCAAGGGACTGCAGCATAAAGCCGGATAAGGAAGGAGGCGCCGCATGAAGGAAATTCTCTTCATAGTCATTACCGCCTGCCTGACCAACAACGTTGTTCTGGTCAAATTCCTCGGCGTCTGCCCCTTCCTCGGAGTGTCGAACAGGCTCGGAAAGGCCATGTCGATGGCAGCCAGCGTAACGGTCGTCATGGTGCTGTCGGCGGCGGTCACCTGGCCTCTGCAGCATCTTGTGCTGGAACGCTTCGGGATCGAATACATGCAGACGGCTTTATTCCTGTTTACGATAGGCGCTCTGGTGCAGATCCTCGAGGCGCTGGTAAAACGCTTCCGTCCCGCGCTGGAGGAGGGCTTCGGCCAGTACCTGCCGCTGATCGCGGGCAACTGCGCCATCCTCGGCGTCTGCACCGCAAACATATACGACGGCTATACCTATATCATGTCTGTCATGAACGCGCTCGGCTCCGGCCTCGGCTTCGGCATCGCGATGTTCATGTTCTCCGGCATCAGGGAGCGCATAGAGCACAACGATATCCCGGAAAGCTTCAAGGGGCTGCCTATAACCCTTATCTCCGCGGCTATAGTGAGCCTTACGCTGGTCGGTTTTACCGGCCTTGCCTACGGCCTGTTCGGAATGGAGACGCTATAGGCCTCGTCCGGCAGTCTTGATTAGACGGGATATAAATGCTAAAATACTTTGTTATATTACGATAAGGTATAAAGATAAAAATATGAACCAGATTAAAAGGATCGTTTCGGTCCTTGCGGCGGCTGCCATGGCGCTTGCGCTCGGCGGCTGCACAACATATGACAATTTCAGGGCGGCCTTTATCGATAAGGAACCTAAAGAGCCGGCCGTCGACCAGACGGTCGTAAAACTCGGAGTGTTCGAGCCTCTTACCGGCGACGACGCCGAGACCGCGGCTGACGAAATAAAGGGGATCGAACTGGCGCACGCGCTTTATCCGTTCGTCGAAGGGATCCCCATCGAACTCGTCTACGCGGATAACAAGTCCTCCGTGGACGGTGCGGTGGAAGCTGCCCAGACGCTTATAGATTCCGGAGTCTCGGCTGTGCTCGGAAGCTGTAACAGCGTTCTTACGCTCGCGGCCAGCGACATGTTCGAGGAGGCGGAGATCCCCGCGGTCGCCGCGACCTGCAAGAATCCGCTCGTGACGCAGACAAACGACTATTATTTCCGCGTCTGCATAGTCGAGGCGTATCAGGGCAAGAGCGCCGCGGATTACATCTATGATGTTATAGGCAAGGATGCTCTTATGGTGTGCCAGGCCGCGGACGACGACTACGGCTCGACGATGACGGACCAGCTCAAGGCCGAGATGGAGCGCCTCACGCGTAATCCGGACTGCGTCAAGGTCCTGGAATACGATTCCGCGGACGAAAACATACAGGGCATAGTCGAAAGGCTGGCTTCGAACAGGCGCAAGACGGTCTTCTTCCCCGGAAGCGCCGAGGCCGCGGACAAATTCATAAAGACAGCAAAGGAAGCAGGCTACAGCTTCGACTGGATAGGCTCGAGTCTCCTCGCGGGAATGGAACAGATAGATCCGGAGGCGGACCACAGCTATCTCAACGGAGTTTCATATATAGCGGATTACGATCCCGGAGCGGAACTTTCGTCCATGACGGATGTCTTCAGGGACGCGTGGAAGGCTGAGTACGGTGAGGACGCGACCCCGTCCGATGCCGCGGCGCTCGGCTTTGACGCCTACCTGGTGGCGGTCGAGGGACTTAAAAACGCCGGCGTTCACGCGCGCGGCTGGGAGCTCAGAAAGGGCATACGCTTCGTATCGGCTCTGCCGGCGGCCACAGGCGTTATAACCATGGGCGTCGACGGCGACCCGATAAAGGACGTTATCGTAATGAAATACAGCGATGGATCGGCTTCGCCGGTTTATACAGTCAGCCCCGACAGGGGAGAAAGTGAAGAGGAATAACAATGAAGGAAAAGATCATAGCAGCGCTCGAAGAGATCCGCCCCTATCTGCAGAGAGACGGCGGCGACGTTGAATTTGTGGATTACACTGACGACTGTGTGGTCCTTGTAAGGCTTCAGGGCCACTGCGCGGGATGCCCCTACTCCCAGATGACCGTAAAGAACGGCATCCAGGAGATCCTTTGCGAGCAGTTCCCCGGAGAAATAGCAGCTGTTGAAGCAGTAATGTAATGAGCAGAAGCGAAAGACACGCAAAAAAGAAGGTAAGGATAAACAAGGGAAGACTGGCGGCGTCGAT
>JAFYFK010000187.1 GCA_017543805.1 Bacillota bacterium
CAGCCACGCAAGGCCAATGGTCACTGCGCCGCTTGGTATTATCATGAGGCTCGTCTGGCTTATGAGCGACGGGACGAACACAAACAGTAGCGTCATAAGGACCAGCGGCACCATCGCCAGCTTTATGTTCTTGCGGAAGTACTGGTAGGCCATGGCGCCGAAAAGCGCCGGCACCACGTTTGCGAAAGCCGGCTGAAGCGCCTCGCTCTGAAGCACAGGCTGAAGGGGCACAAGCATCAGCACGCCGAGCGCCAGGATCACTATGGTGGTGAGGCTTGACGCGGCTATCGAAAGAGTTGAAATTATCTCATTTTCCGGCGTTCCGGATTTAGTTCCGGCGATCTCCCTTGCGTTCATGGCGCAGGGGATCTTCATGTTGATAAGGTTGCCTGTTATAAACGCCAGATACCCTCCCCCGGCACCGAGCATCGGCGTGTAGACGAGGAATTCCACAACGCTGGAGACTGTCCATATGAGCCCCACGGAAAGGAAACCCTTGGCTGCCGCGCTGAGGTTCGGAAGCGCCCCGAGTATTCTCCCTATAAGGAAAGGCGCGCCGACAAGGAGAAGCAGCGTGACTGCGCTGACCAGTCTCCCTATTACATGTGTCGTCTTGTTGTATTTCTCAAAATACTGTTCCTTCATGGCAGGCCTCCTAATTGATAACCACCGCCGCAAGCATGCCGATAAGCATGCTGCAGGCTATCGAAAAGCTTTCCAGCCATACCATCTGTTTCTTTTCGGACAGATAGAGGAAGCAGGCCATCACGAGCGCCGAGACCAGCGCTACGATTATAGGAGTCAGATCCCCGCTGAAGCTGAACAGACCGTTTCCGGAAATAAAGCCTCCGATGTAGCTTCCGATATACGCGCTTACAAGGCCAACAAACATGGCCACCATGGCAGCGTCCCCGAAGCCGGGCTTTTTCCCGCCGGAAGGCGCTTCGCTGCCTTTCCCGCCGAGCTTTTTCAGATAGGATCTATTGAAGAAAAACGAGAGGACCATGCCCCACATTATACATACACTCATAAGAAGAGCGATGGTCGCGAACGCCTCGGGAGTCATCGCGGACGCGTTCAGGGAACCGATCCCGACCTGCTCCGCAGCGGCCTGCGCCACCTGGGTCTCGTAATGCAGCGCGCCGATCACAGAGAGCCTCAGCCACGGCCAGGGCGTGCCCAGGCTTCCGGACAGCGCTATTACGCCCAGCAGTATACCGACACTCGGAAGTATCGAGAACGTCACGCTGGACGTTACGGTCCGTTTAAGTTTGCCCTTGTCCATGCCTATCGCGACGCCTGCCCTGTACGCGCGCACAAGGAACACGACGCAAACGGCGGCGACAAACAGGATTATGCCTCCGCAGATAAGATAAAGCGGAGCGCTGTTTAATTTCGCCAGCATAATGGCCTCCCCGCGGCTCTACCTCCGACGCCTGTCATAGCCGCATGCCTTGTAATATTCGCTTTTTGCAGCATACATCCTCTTGTCCGCAGTTTTCGACATGGATTCAAAATCATCAAACTCCTTGTCTGTGGCAAAACCGCATGCGAGAGATAGAAACTTAGTCAGATTATAGTTAATTAATTATAACACATAGGCATTGTCTTTACAGTATTTCATTTTTCAAAGCAAATAGTGTAATTTGTTATTGATGGCATTTCCAATCGCAAATAAAAAAAAGATGCCGCCCCATTCCAAGGAGCGGCATGTTTCTGTTCTATTCGTAAGATATCGTGACGGTAACATCACCGTTGCTGAGCAGATCTGCCATTTCGGAAGCGGTCTTGCCGGCAACTTTTCCGAGCCTCGTATATGCCCAGGAGTTGGACCCGTAGAAGACCACTATCTGGCTGCCTGAATACAGCACGATATCTCCGGCGGAAGTCGAGGTCTGCACATCATTGCTCGGCAGGCGGGTCCCGATCGGTCCCACCTGTTCAAAGCCGCCGTACATTGACATCTGAATGGTTACAGGCGCGGCCGCGGCAAGTTCGGCAAGGGCGTCTACGGATGCGTTGCGTTCCCAGTTTACCGCGAGCTCAGTATTATTGACGTAAAAATGCAGTGTCTTTTCCACGGTCTCCTCCTCAGGTTCCGCTTCTGTCGGGACTTCCGGTATTTCGTCAGGGTCATCAGGCTCCGGTGAGGCGGTTCCGGGCTCTTCAGAAGACTCGTCTTCGGCAGATACGACCTCAGGCGTTTCCTCTGTCTCAACAGCAGGCGCTTCCTCTATTTCAACGGAGGGCGTTTCCTCCGTCTCAACAGCAGGCGCTTCCGGTTCCGGTTCTGCTGTTTCTTCCGGCAAAACTTCTGCCTGGCTTGAAGCTTCCTGCGCGCTGTTTTCTGATACCGCTGCCGGCGCGGCGCTCTGCACGGGTTCAGGCTCCGCCCCTGCCCCGCATGCCGAAAGGCTCAGCACGGCCAGCATAATAACAAGAAACAGTGCCGTTATTTTCTTAAAACGCATAACTGTCTGCCTCACTTAAGATTTTTCGCAAAGAATTCTTCGATCTTGTCGAACGGGATCAGTCCCCTGCCGCCGCCGTCATACAGATCGGTATGGACAGCTCCCGGAATTATCATCAGTTCTTTGTTATCCGCGTACCTGCTGTCTCTGACCATTTCAGCGTAAGCGTCCCGGCTGAAATAGCAGGAATGGGCCTTTTCGCCATGGATCAGCAGCACCGCGCTGCGGATCTCGTTCGAGTACCGGAGTATCGGCTGATTGATGAAGGATTCGCAGCCTATGACGTTCCAGCCGCCGTTGGAATTGAGAGACCTTGCGTGATAGCCGCGGTCTGTCTTGTAATAATCGTAATAATCTTTTACGAAAAAAGGAGCGTCCTCCGGAAGAGGATCGACGACCCCGCCTCCGAGCTTGTATTCACCGGCCTTAAGATCCTCAAGCCGCTGTGCGCACATGGCGGCCTTTGCCTGATAGCGCGCTTCCTCGCTGTCCGCTGAATCGAAATAGCCCTTGGCATTGACGCGCGTCATGTCATACATAGTGGCTGCCACAGTCGCTTTTACGCGGGTATCAAGAGCCGCAGTGTTGACAGCCATGCCGCCCCAGCCGCAGATGCCGATGATGCCAATGCGCTCCGGGTCCGCCTTTTCATGAAGGGAGAGGAAGTCCACAGC
>JAFYFK010000188.1 GCA_017543805.1 Bacillota bacterium
GCCGTGCTTATAATCGCCGCCATCGTCTTTTTCGTCATCCGCCGTCGCAGAAGAAGCCGGTACTGGTAGGGCTTTTTTGTGATAAAGTATTAGAATCGATTTACGGAGATTTATTATGCAGATATTTAAATCCGCGGACCTTTTGATTCCGCGGCCGGAACTGCTTAAAAACTGGGCCGTAATAGCCTGCGACCAGTTTACGTCTCAGCCGGAGTACTGGAAGGCTGTGGCGGAGCAGGTCGGGGGTGATCCATCGGCCTATAAAGTGGTCTTTCCGGAGGCTGAATTGGGAACGGACGATGACGCCAGGATCGCCTCCATCAATCAAAACATGGAGTCGTATCTGGGGTCGGACATTTTCCGGAAGTACAACAATTCTTATGTGTATGTAGAACGCACTCTGCTGAACGGCGTGGTGCGCCGAGGAATAGTCGGGGTGATCGACCTCGAAGCCTACGACTACACGCCGGATTCGGACGCGCTCATACGCGCAACGGAAAAGACCGTGCCGGAGCGCATACCGCCGAGAGTTAAAATCCGCCGGAACGCGCCCATGGAACTGTCTCATGTCCTTTTGCTCTGCGATGACCCAGAATGCCGCCTGGTGAGCCGTTTTTCGGCCTCAGAGAGGCTTTATGACTTTGACCTTATGCAGGGCGGCGGCCATATAAGCGGCTGGCTGCTGAACGGGGACGCCGCTGCGGAGTTCGAGCGCGGGCTTGCGGAGTACTATGCGGCTGCGGACAGAAAATACAAAGAGCTTGGAATATCACCCATATATTTTGCCGTCGGAGACGGAAACCATTCGCTCGCGACAGCCAAGACCATATGGGAGGATCTTAAATCCGCCCGCCCGGAGCTTGCCGGAACTGACCATCCGGCGCGTTACGCAATGGTGGAGCTCGAAAACCTCCATGACGAGGCGCAGCAGTTCGAACCCATACACAGGGTCGTGACCGGAGTGGACACCGGCGCGCTGCTGAAGGCTTTGGAAGGTGTCAGTTCCCCGGACGGTCACCCGGTCGTGTGGCATACGGCAGGACAGTCGGGGACCGTTACGCCCGACCGAAAACTCGGAGAACTCCCGGTAGCCGTGCTTCAGAATTTTCTTGACGCTTACGGCAAAGGAAGTATAGACTACATCCACGGGGATGACGTTGCAGTAAGGCTGGCGCAGCAGCCGGATACTATAGCCTTCCTGCTGCCCAACATAGATAAAAACAGCCTTTTCAAAGGCATCGCGAAGGACGGTGTGCTGCCGCGAAAGACCTTTTCCATGGGTCACGCGCAGGAAAAGCGCTATTACCTGGAGTGCCGCAGGATCACAGAACAGAGGACAACACGATGAAAGACCGCAAAATTTACTGCTTTAACAATATTGCCAGAGTCGGGACCGACCATTTCCGTGCCGGCTACGAGCTGACAGAAGACATCAACGAAGCAGCCGGCGTTCTGGTCCGCTCTGCAAAACTTCACGACATCGAATTCCCGGAAGGTCTTCGCGCTATCGCGAGAGCAGGATCCGGGGTTGACAATATACCCATCGACCGCTGCTCCGAAGCAGGTATCGTCGTATTCAACACCCCCGGAGCCAACGCCAATTCCGTAAAAGAGCTGGTGCTCTGCGGCATGCTGCTCGCGGCAAGGGACATAACCGGCGGAATGCAGTGGGTAAAGGACAACGCCGCTGACGAAAACATCGCAAAGAACGCGGAGAGCGCAAAGAAGGCCTTCTCCGGCCACGAGCTCGAAAACAAGACCCTGGGGATCATAGGCCTCGGCGCCATAGGCGTGCTGGTCGCGAACGCCGCGGTATCCCTCGGTATGAAGGTCTACGGCTATGACCCGTATATGTCCGTCGAATCCGCCTGGCACCTGTCGCCCCTGGTCATACACGCTGCAAGCGCGGAGGAAGTTTACGCGGTGAGCGATTTCCTGACAGTCCACGTGCACGCCAACGACTCCACAAGGCATATGATAAACGCGGAAGCCATAGCCCGCATGAAGGACGGAGTGGTGCTGCTCAATTACGCCCGCGACGCTGTTTATGATGAAGAGGCAGTGGCAGCGGCTCTGGAATCCGGAAAGGCAGCCCGCTATGTTACGGACTTCGCCAATCCCATGACGGTCAAAATGTCAAAGGCAATAGTCACGCCGCATCTCGGGGCATGCACGGAAGAAGCCGAGGACAACTGCGCGGTAATGGCTGTCAACGAGCTTCAGGACTACCTCGACAACGGAAACATAAAGCATTCGGTCAACTTCCCGGACGTCAACGCCGGCGTCTGCGGAACAGCCGCAAGAGTCGCCATACTGCACCGCAACATACCGAACATGCTGAGCCAGATAACCACCTTCTTCGGCGCCCAGGGGCTCAACATCGACTACCTGGCCAACAAGGCCCGCGGCGGCTTTGCTTACACCCTTATAGACCTCGACCAGCAGATGCCTTTTGACACTGTTCAGAAGCTTCTTGAGATCGACGGGGTAGTCCGCGTCCGCAGGGTTAAAAATTAAAAACGCATGATGGCTAAATCAAAAGAGCCCCGGGAAA
>JAFYFK010000189.1 GCA_017543805.1 Bacillota bacterium
TTTACGTACTGGCGGGCAAGCTCAGCCGAGCCCGAGTAGCAGTGCATCAGCACCTTGACGCGGTCCGCAGCGCGGACCGGTGTTTGCGGCGTTCCGGCGGCGCTTTCCGCTGCCGGCAGTACCTTGTCAAAGATCTCTTCGCGGAGGATGTCGAAGGTGTCACCGTCCGCATCGCGGGTGTGCACGCACACCCGCGCGCCGAGGCGCGCGGCCTCCTGCAGCTGCCTGCGGAACCAATGCTGCTGGAGGCCGCGATGCGGATTATCTTCCCAATGGTAGTCCAGCCCTATCTCGCCTATCGCAACGACCTTCGGCAGCTTCAGAAGCTCCATAGTCTGTGCCAGCAGCTCCTCATCGAGCCTTCCGACCTCGGCCGGGTGCCAGCCGGCGACCGCATAGCAGAACTCCCAGCGCGCCGCAGCCTCAGCTGCCGCCCGGGACGTCCTAAGATCTGTTCCTATATCGGCAATGAACTTCAGCTCAGAGCCCCGGATCCTTTCCGCGAGCTCCTCCCTCTGTCCATCAAATCCCTCATCTGTAAAATGACAATGCGAATCGAAAAGCATCTGTCCTCCAACAACCGCATGCGCTGTCGCAGCCGGCAGCCCCTTTTTTTAGCCACTGCTTTATGCCGCAGCCGGCAGCACCATCTTTAAGCCGCCGCCGGCTCTTACTTAAAAACTTATTATATCTTATTTTGCACCTCATTCCAATCCCGCAGACGCAAAACATCTTCTTTTTCCAGGCTGCAGCCGCAAAACGATCAATCTATTTAAAACAGGATAATCAAACCCCCGTGCATTATCCGAAAAGACCTTTCGCTCAGGAAGCGCCTCAGATCCGGAAAATGCTCCGGATCTGCATTTCGACAAGTTTCATATCCAGAGCGCCGTTTTCGTCATCGCAGGTGATCATCAGGTTTTTTCCGATCACTATGTCTGCAGCCGCATATAGCGAGAGCTTCCACAGGTTGTGTTCAACGTATCCAGGATCGCCGCTCATGCCCCAGTGTTCCACATAGATCAATGCGCAGTCGCTGCGAGCCCCGATCACATCCGGCGCAGCCATATCCATGCCAAAACGCATCAGCTCGTCAGTATGATAAGGGATCTTCAGCGCATCAAAGCATTCCAGAAGCGCGACTTCGGATTTGGACCTGCAGAAGACGCCTTTCGATGTCCTGTGTATCTTGTGCTCCGGGTAAGCTGTGTTTTCGCAGTAAGGCAGAGCCGCCCATTCCAAAGGGCTCAGTCCACCGGTCGTAAGGCGCGCCTCCCTGGGCCATTCGTCTTGCGAGGGATTGGGGTAAAGCATTGTATTTCCAAGCATTTCCGGGTGTTGAACATAAAAAGGATCCAGCTCGTCGAAGTGCTTGGGCAGATCTTTAAGCAAAGTGTTGAACTGCAGCGGCAGCATCCGTGCCGCCGCCTCCTGCAGCAGGTCTGTATCGACAGACAAACGCCGCGCAAACTCTTTTTCATATGCTCTGTGCGCCAGGCGGTATATCTTTGCCTCGTCTTTGTTGATCAGCTTCCGGTCGCGATGCTTATCTTTATGCGTTACAGCGAAAAACTGCCTGCTGTTTCCGTTTGATGAGATCATCAGGCTGTCTTTTCGAGCCTTGTTGACGGATTTTTTGACACTTTTAAGGTCTTGCTGCATTCTGGTCAACAAATCATAAACGTTTTCGTAATGATCCATGTAAAACCTCCTCTCAACCACACTGAATATGGTAAAATTATACAGCAATACCAAATAACAGTCAATAGATCCGCGGTTGTTTTCCGTTATTGATTCAAAATGAACACAAATGAGCCCTGAATAGCCTCAATTTGAAGGATTCATTTGACACAACTTGCTGTATTTCCGCAAAGTGTCAAAAAAACCGTCAACAGAGCTCCGCCGGCCCAGTTTTTGCCCCTGGTTTCCGGATAACCAGCCCCGCCTTGATCTGGGTTTGCCTGTTTTACATTACCAGCGGCCAAGTTTGCGCCGGGTTTTTTGTTTGCTGCACACAAATAATCAGCGGATATCACCGAATCTTCATTGATTCTTTCTATATTATGTGGTAAAATACTTTGTCTAATCTAAAAAATGTGGCAATTTAACAAAAGAAATAGATATAACTAAGGGGGAATTTGTAATTGAACAACAAAGATAAAAAACCCAGCCTGCTCAAAGTAATACTTATCTACGTACTGGTCTTCCTGGTGATCGCGGGGGTCATTTCCGCTATCTCCGGAGGCAACATTTTCGGCGGCGGAGACGTCAAGGAGATAGAATTCTCCCAGCTTGTAGATTACTTTGAAAAAGGTCAGGTCGCAGAGGTCACTGTCAACGAGAACAACAGGGGCTACGTAGCCAAGCTCAAGTCCGGACAGTCGGTCTCCGCCTACGCTCCGACCAGCTACGACATGTACATCGTGTCCGAAAAGTACATCGCTCCGCAGGCTGCTGACGGCTCGCTGGTAGTCAAGAGCGTCCGCCCGTCCAGCTACGGCGCGCTGCTGTCCTGGATCCCCACCATAATCATGATGATACTCATGATAGTCATCCTGCGCAGCGTCATGAGCGGCGGCGGCAATGCCGGCGTCATGAATTTCGGCAAATCCCGCGCCCGCATGGTCAAGGCCGACGATAAAAAGCGCATCACTTTCGAAGACGTAGCCGGCCTGGAAGAGGAAAAGCAGGAGCTCGCGGAGATCGTGGACTTCCTCAAGTATCCGAAGAAGTACCTCGAGCTCGGCGCCCGCATCCCCAAAGGTGTGCTCCTCGTAGGCCCTCCGGGAACCGGTAAAACTTACATTTCCAAGGCAGTCGCCGGCGAAGCCGGTGTGCCTTTCTTCAGCATCTCCGGCTCGGATTTCGTTGAGATGTTCGTAGGCGTAGGCGCAAGCCGCGTCCGCGACCTCTTCTCCGACACCAAGAAGAACGCTCCCTGCATAGTCTTCATCGACGAGATCGACGCAGTCGGCCGCCGCAGAGGCGCAGGCATAGGCGGAGGCAACGATGGGCGCGAGCAGACCCTCAACCAGCTGCTCGTCGAGATGGACGGCTTCGATGTCAACGAGGGCATAATAGTCCTTGCCGCAACCAACCGTCCGGACGTCCTGGATCCCGCCATCTTAAGGCCCGGCCGTTTCGACCGCCAGGTCACCATCTCCACCCCGGACGTCAAGGGCCGCGAAGAAGTCTTCAGGCTCTACGCCCGCAACAAGCATATCGCGGAAGACGTGGATCTCAAGGTGCTCGCAAAGCGCACCCCGGGCTTCACACCCGCAGACATAGAAAACATGATGAACGAGGCCGCCTTGCTCACAGCCCGCCGCAACGGCACCACGATACACATGGAAGAGCTCGAGGAAGCCATCACGCGCGTAATCGCCGGTCCCAAGAAGAAGAGCCGCGTAATGAGCGAGAAGGAACGCCGCCTCACCGCTTACCACGAGGCAGGTCATGCAGTCGTAATGCGCGCCACCCCGGGTTCGGATCCCGTACACCAGGTCACCATCATGCCGCGCGGAATGGCCGGCGGATTCACCATGCAGCTGCCCGAAGAGGACCACTATTACGTTACCAGGACCGAGATGTACAACGACATCATGCACCTGCTGGGCGGACGCATCTCCGAAGCACTGGTGCTGGGCGACATCTCCACCGGCGCATCCAACGACCTGGAGCGCGCCACCAAGATGGCCCACGAGATGGTCACCAAGTACGGTATGAGCGAGGCCATAGGCCCCCTCAACTACTCCAGCAACGACGAGGTCTTCCTCGGCAGGGACTTCACTTCCAAGCAGAACTACTCCGAAGAGCTTGCCTCCAAGATAGACAAGGAAGTCCGCAGCATCATAGACAAGGCCTACAAGGACGCGGAGCAGCTGCTCAAGGATCACCGCGAAGAGCTCGACCGCGTAGCTCAGGCCCTTCTTGAGATGGAGACTCTGGACTCCGACGAGTTCGAGGCCATCTACAGCGGCACAAAGACCGTAGAAGAGCTCAAGAGCATAGACGACGAGAAGGCTGCAGCCCGCAAGGTCGTTGAAGATGCGGAGGCCAAA
>JAFYFK010000190.1 GCA_017543805.1 Bacillota bacterium
GATCAGGATATCCGCGCCGCCGTTCATTGCCTTTTCGGCTTCCGCAAACATATTTTCCAGCGCCGCTCCGAGATCTGTTCCGGCTTTGAACAGGGCCGGGATGACCGCGGACTTAAGCCCCGGCATGTCAAGCGCCTTTATCCGGGAGAGCTCAGCGTCGCTTAGTATGGGGCTCGGGATCTCCAGCACGCGGCAGTTCTCCGCGGCTTCCTCAAGCAGGTTGCCGCTGCGGCCGGCGTAAACATAAGTATCTGTAACGATCTCTTCCCTTATGGTATCGATCGGCGGATTGGTGACCTGCGCGAACATCTGCTGAAAGTAATCGAAAAGCGGGCGGTCCTTGGTGTCGAGGACAGCCAGAGGTATGTCGGAACCCATCGCGGCGGTCGGCGCGTTTTCCGTCTCCGCCATGGGGATCAGCGTTTCGGTTATATCCTCCCAGGTAAAGCCAGCCGCCTTCTGGAGACAGGCAAGCTTCTCCGGATCAACGCGCTCCGGAAGAGTTTCCGCGGCCGGAAGATCTCCGAGACGGACTATTTCGTCTGCGACCCATTTCCCGTAGGGCTGTTCCGACGCGTAGAGGGACTTTATCTCGTCGTTCTCCAGGACCCTGTGGTTTACGGTGTCGACAACGAGCATGCTTCCCGGTCTTATCCTGGACTTTTTGATGATCTTCTCCGGTTCTATGTCCAGAACACCGACTTCGCTGGACAGAATGACCTGCCCGTCAGAGGTCATATAGTATCTGCTGGGGCGCAGGCCGTTGCGGTCGAGCGCGGCTCCGGCAATATCCCCGTCCGAGAAGAGGATGGACGCCGGGCCGTCCCAGGCCTCCATGACCGTGGACCAGTAATGATAGAAATCCTGCTTTGCGCCTGTATTCCCGGAATTTCTCCACGCTTCGGGAATGCATATCATTACTGCCTTGGGGAGCGGCATTCCGCTCATCACGAGAAATTCCAGCGTGTTGTCCAGCTTTGTCGAGTCGCTTCCCGTCGGGTCAACGACCGGATATACGCGGTCCAGAACGGAGTCCATGGCTTCGCAGCGCATACTTTCTTCGCGGGCGGCCATCTTGGGCTCGTTTCCGCGTATCGTGTTTATCTCTCCGTTGTGGGTTATGAATCTGTTGGGGTGAGCCCGCTTCCAGCTGGGCTCGGTGTTGGTCGAGAACCTGGAATGGACCATGGCAATGGCGCTCTTCATGTCCTCTGACTGAAGGTCGGGATAGAATCTGCGCAGCTCGTCGACAAGGAACATTCCTTTATATACTATTGTTCTGGATGAGCAGGAGCATACATAGCTGCCTTTCGCCGCGCGCTCGTAGACGCGTCTTGCAGTATACAGCCTGCGCTCGAAATCAAGGCCTTTTTCCGCGTTTCCGGGGCGGAGCACAAAGCACTGCATAATACGCGGCATGCTGCTCCTCGCCTTGTTTCCGAGTATTTCAGGGCGCACGGGCACGGTCCTCCAGCCGGCAGCCTTCAGTCCTTCGGAAGCCGCGGCGTCCTCGAACTTTTTCCGCTCCGCAGCGCATTCAGACTCATCCTGAGGGAAGAAGAACATTCCCACGCCGTAATCGCCTTCGCCGCCTGGTTCTATTCCGCATTCCATTGCCGCCGCGGAAAAGAAATCGTGGCTGATCTGCATCAGTATGCCTACGCCGTCTCCTGTCTTTCCCTCTGCGTCGCGTCCTGCCCGGTGCGCGAGCTTTTCTACAATTTTAAGGGCTCCGTCTACCGTGCTGTGGGTCTTTTCCCCGCTTATGTTTATAAGGGCTCCGACGCCGCAGCTGTCGTGCTCAAACTCTTTTCTGTAAAGTCCGCCGCAGTCTTCCATTCTCATGCCCAGATCTCCCTGTACTTAAAGGTTATTTCGTATAGTTTATTGCTTTAAAGAATTGTTTGTCAACAAGCAATGCTCTGACGGTTTTATTTATACTGCTCTTTATGATATAATGTATCATTAACATTTAAGTTCCACTACATCTTGCGGAAAGGGGACCACGGGATGAAGAAAATAATATCATCTTTAACTGTTGTAATAATGCTGGTATCGGTATTTTTCGCGATTCCGGCGTACGGGCTGACTCCCGAACCGACGCTCGAGGGCGAATCCGCCATACTTCTGGATCTGACGACCGGGGAGATCCTCTACGAGCTGAACGCGGACGCCAGGCAGTATCCCGCCAGCACCACAAAGATGATGACTGCCATCCTTACGCTCGAAAAACTCGACCTAAACAAGATACTAACCATGGACGACGAAGTGCACGCTACCGGGGGAAGCGTCATCGGTCTTAAGGATGGGGAAAACATAAGCGTAAACGACCTTCTCAACGCGCTGCTCGTGCGCTCCGCCAACGACTGCGGCGTGGCGCTCGCCAAGGGCATTTCGGGGAGCGTCGCCGGCTTTGCCGATCTTATGAACGAAAAGGCAAAGGAGCTGGGCTGCAAGGGGACGCATTTCTCCAATCCACACGGCCTGCACAGCGACGACCACTATACTACCGCAAGGGATCTGTCGCTTATCGCGCAGTACTGCATGCAGAACAAGACCTTCCGCGAGATCGTCAAGCAGTCCACATACACCGTTCCCGAGACCAACAAGAACCCTGAAGTTACAGTGGTCAACACAAATTACCTGCTCTATGACCAGAACGATTCCAACCGAGTTTACATCGGCAACGAGCTGCGTTACTGCAAATATGACGGATGCATAGGCATCAAGACCGGGTATACCAGCCAGGCAGGAGGCTGCCTTGTGGCCGCCGCGACGAGGGACAACACCACGCTGCTCAGCGTCGTGCTCAAATCCAGCACCTACGGCCGCTTCGCGGACAGCATCAAGCTGCTTGACTGGGGCTTCGAAAACTACCGCACCATGGACGTCGCCAAAGCCGGCGAAGATCTGGGCGTCATCCCCGTAAAGAAGGGCGAATTCAATAAGGTCGCGGTGGAACTGGCTGACGATATCACGGTCACTGTTTCCAATGAGGCGTCAAATGACTTTGTCCGCACTGAAGCCCGTCTCGACGAATCTGTCCGCGCTCCGTTTGATGCCGGGACAGTCGTGGGAAAATATGTCGTCATCGAAGGCGGCATCGAGACCGAAACGCACGACATCATAACCTCCGGCGGCATCGCCGAGGGCATGTTCCTCTCGAACTTCGGCATAGAGGATTCGGTCTCGCGCAAGATTAAATTTACGATAATCGGAATAATCGCGACACTCTTTGCCGCGCTGGTCATCTGGGTGCTCTACAAACGCCACGAGACCAAGGTCAAAAGGGCCCGCCGCGACGCAAAGCGCGCGGCCTACAGAGCCGAGCAGGCCCGCCTGCGCGCCGAATGGGAAGCCCAGTACGACAGGCGCTACGAAAAAGAAGTGCCTCCTGACGAACGCGAAGATTACAACGGTTACTGATGTTTGATATCAAGGAAGAACTGAAAAAACTGCCCGACTGCCCCGGTGTTTATCTGCACAAGGATAAGTTCGGGCAGATAATCTATGTGGGCAAGGCCGTCAACCTGAGCCGGCGAGTGCACCAGTATTTTCAGTCGCCCAAAAACATGCCGCCAAAGGTGCGCGCCATGGTGCAGCACGTCGCCGAATTCGAATACATAACCACCGGCACCGAGATGGAGGCGCTCATACTCGAGTGCAACCTCATAAAAAAGCACCGGCCGAAATACAACATCCTCCTGCGGGACGACAAGACCTATCCGTACATCAAAGTCACCCTTGCGGATGACTATCCGCGGATACTCAAGACCCGCAGGATAATAAACGACGGTTCCAAATACTTCGGGCCATTCCCCGAGGCCGGCGCGGTCAACACGATAATCGACCTGATGAACTCCGTCTACGGCCTTAAGCGCTGCAATACCAACGTTTTCGGGGAGAACTTTACGCCCTGCCTCAATTACCACATACATCAGTGCAAGGGCATATGCAAAGGCAATGTGGACAAAGAGGCCTACCGGCAGGATATCGGGAGGGTCATGCAGGTCCTTTCCGGCCGCAGCGACGAATTGGCGGAGCTGCTCGGATCCAAGATGAACGAGGCCTCCGAAGCCCTGGATTTTGAGCGCGCGGCGGAATACAGGGATTATCTTCAGGCGCTTCGCACAGTCACGGAAAAGCAGCGCGTCGTGCTGAGCCGCAGCGAGGATCTCGACATAGTCCTGATCTCCGAAGGGCTGTCCGGCGCGCACGCCATACTCTTTACGGTGCGCAACGGCAAGCTGTCAGGCCGCGAGAGTTTCTTCCTGGGCGATTCAGGAAACGAGAGCCGGGAGGAACTGCTCGGAGAGTTCATAAAGCAGTATTATTACGATAACGTAATGGTCCCGAAGGAGATACTTACCGCCCTTGTCCCTCAGGACAGCGAGCTTCTTGAGGAATTCCTCAGCCGCAGGCGCGGATCGAAGGTCGTCGTGACAGTCCCCGCCAGAGGTGAAAAACGGGCGCTGCTGGAGCTCGTCAGAAAGGACCTCGACGAGATGGTCAAGAATCTCGACGAGAGGGCAAAACTGCAGCAGGAAAAAGAGGACGCGGTGCGCCGCGGGCTTTCCGACGTATTCGGAAGGGATCTTGCCGACAGCATCCACCGCGTGGAGGCGTACGATATTTCCAACATCAATGGCGTGGACAGCGTCGCGGGCATGGTGGTCTTCGAGGACGGAAGGCCGCTGCGCAAGGCCTACAGGCGCTTCCGCATAAAGACCGTCGAAGGCGCTAACGACTACGCGAGCCTTCAGGAGGTGCTGTTCAGGCGTTTTAAGCAGGCGCAGGCCGGAAATCCGAGCTTTACGGTTCTTCCGGACCTGA
>JAFYFK010000191.1 GCA_017543805.1 Bacillota bacterium
CAACTCAAAAGCTTCCAGGCAGATACGCGACCCGCATCGTAGGGAAAACGGAGGATTACTATTACCACAGCGACACGCTGCACTTCGGGCACTGCCTGTATAATGAAAGTGTAGGCCCTATGACGCCGCATGCGCACGCAGAAGAATGTATGTATATTCTAAGCTGCAAGGACGCCTGCATCCTGAGCGGCCCCGCCCAGGACGATATGCCGGAATGCGCCGAGCTTGCACCGGGAATGGTCATCAGCATTCCGGCCGGCGAATGGCACGTCTTCCGATACAAAGAAGGCGGCCACGTCGAGATCCTGTACTGCTACGGAGATAAAACGGAACTGTAGGCAGCACTCTTAACCAGTCATTCAAATAAAACAGCGCTCTTTCGGAAAGGCGCTGTTTTTGTTCAATACTAACTTATGTAATTGCTTCCATTATTTGTTGCTTTTAGGTTCGGGTTATTGTATTATTAATTTGCTCTTTATAACAGGCTTAACAAGGGGGCCGAAGGAGCGTTCCCGCGTCTGCTGCCGGAATCTTCGTGATTACGGAAGGAGGCGATGCCTATGGTAACATGGATAGAAGTATTTACGTTTGTGATGATGCTTTGCGCGGTTATTGCGGTCGTAAAGAAAAAGTAGCGCTCTCTGTTTGGCGACGATAGCGCTACCTTTTCGTAGTTAAATCCAAGCTGGCGGCGAGACGCGCGCTCGCGTTCGGCTCTCTTGTTAAACTTATTATAACTCTTACGGCTCTTTTAGCAAGTGAAGTTTTGACCGATAAATGTTTACCCTGCTTATTTCAGCAGCTCCGGGTTGCAGAGGGTATTCATGGGCTTGCCGAGCAGGCTGTCCGCGAGGTTCTTTGCGGCGTCGACAAGGAGGTCTCTGTCGCATTCAACGGAGTACCAGGCCGCGTGCGGCGTAATTACAGCGTTTTCACAGCTGAATATCGGCATGTCGGGGGTCGGATGTTCGCTCCAGATGGTGTCGAGGCCGGCGCCGGCTATCTCGCCGCTCTTAAGAGCTTCGACCAGAGCGTCCTCGTCGACCAGGCCGCCGCGGGCGCAGTTGATCAGATACGCGGTTTTCTTCATCTTCTTAAAGGTCTCGGCGTTTACGATCTTCTCTGTCTTCGGAGTGTGCGGCATGTGCAGGGACAGGAAATCGGATTCGGCGATAAGGGTATCGAGATCAACTCTCTCTACGCCGTTCTTCACAAACTCTTCGTCCGGGAGGAACGGGTCGCAGGCTATGACGCGCATATCAAACGCGAGCATGCGCTTCGCCACAACGTGAGCAATGCGGCCGAAACCGTAGAGGCCGACAGTCTTTCCGGTAAGCTGGCCGATAGGAGCCAGGGGTTCGAGCTGCCATACGCCCTCGCGGACCATTTTGTTGGCCTTGCAGATCTTCTTTGCGCAGCAGAGGATCAGCGCGGCAACGTGGTTTGCGACGTCGACGGTCTGCGGTTCGCGGACGTTTACGACATAGATGCCGTGCCTCGTGCAGGCCGGAATATCTATGGTGTTCATGCCTATACCTGTGCGGGAGATGACCTTGCACTTCTTAAGGTGACCGAGGAACTCCTCGTCTACGAAGAAATAGCTGAAGATTATGCCGTCCGCGTCTTCGCAGATCTTAAAGCTCTCCTCGCGGGAGGTTCCGGGCGGGACGATAACGACCTCGACGTCTCTTGTGTCGGTCAGCTCCTTGAGACCGGTATAGAAATGCTCATACGCCATCGACGGCGAGTCGACGACAACTACCTTGAATTCTGCCATTTTAAACCTCCTGATATCTCTATCTGCTGTATTTGCAGTTTTCTACAAGAATGGCGTCTCCCTGCGCGGTGCCGCTGCAGATAGCGGCGATGCCGTATCTGAGGTTCCTGCGCTGAAGCTCGCTTACGAGAGTCATGATTATCCTGGCGCCGGAGGCTCCGATAGGATGCCCGAACGCTATTGCGCCGCCGTTTACGTTCAGCTTGTCGTGGTCGATGCCGGCGATCTTTGCGCTGAGCAGCGCGACCGCCGCAAAGGCCTCGTTGATCTCGAACAGATCGATGTCGTCCACCGTCATATTGGCCTTCTTAAGCAGCTTGTTGATGGCGTGGCCGGGGACGGTCGTGATGTACTTGGAATCGTCGGAGTACATGGCGTGGCCGAGGATGACCGCTTCCGGAGCATATCCGTTCTTTTCGGCACAGCCCTCACTCATGAGGATCATCGCGGAACCGCCGTCGTTGCAGCCGGGGGCGTTGCCCGCGGTAACTGTATTGTCCGGAGTAAAGATCGGGGCCAGCTTTGCCATCTTCTCGAGGCTGGTATCTTCCCTGGGAGCTTCGTCGACTGTAAACATCTGCCCTTTCCCGAGGTCTACGGGGAAGGTCTCCCGCGCCAGACGGCCGTTCTTAATTGCGTCGACCGCGTACTGCTGGCTCCTCAGCGCCCATTCGTCCTGCATTTCCCTGGTGATCCCGAATTCCGCGGCAACTCCGCCGTGCACGGCCATATGAACATCGTACACCGGGCACCAGAGTCCGTCGTGGACCATAGTGTCTATAGTCTTGCCGTTAAACATCTTGCGGCCGAAGCGCATGTCGGGGATAGCAAAGGGAGCGTTGCTCATGCTTTCCATTCCGCCGGCGGCTATCATTTCCGCGTCGCCGCAGCGTATGACCTGATCAGCCATGGTGACAGCTCTCATGCTGGAGCCGCAGACCTTGTTGAGGTTTTCACCGGGAACGGAGTACGGAATGCCCGCGTTGAACGCGGCCTGCCTTGCGGGCACCTGGCCGCAGCCGGCAGTGATGACCTGGCCCATTATTGTAAGGTCTAGCTTTGCGGGGTCTATCCCTGCGCGGTTTATCGCTTCGCGGAGCGCGAATCCGCCGAGTTCAGTTGCCTTAAATTTTTTGAGGGAGCCTCCCAGTTTTCCGAACGGGGTCCTTGCAAAGCTCGCTATAACTGTTCTTTCCATTTTCTGCAGCACCTCCAGTTTATGCGTAGAGCATTCCGTTTACGCGGATCGTCTGTCCGCATATATAATTTGCGTGTTCAGAGCACACGTCCACGACGACCTGCGCCAGATCGGCGGGATCGCCGAAGCGCTTCATGGGAATGCTGTTTTTGACGCTCTCGTAGACGACGTCGCTGAGCTGTTTTCCCATGCCGGTCTCCATATAACCGAGCGAAATGATATTGGCAGTCACACCGTACTTAAGGTTTTCGAGCGCCACTGTGCGGACAAGACCGACAAGCCCGGCCTTCGAAGCCGCGTAGCTGCACGCGCCGTAGACGCCGAGATCGCCGGTAACGGAGCTTATCGCGACAAATCTGCCGCTCCCGCTTTCGCGGAGCATCGGAGTCATGTGCTTTGCCGCGTAAAACGCGCCGGTGAGGTTGACGTCGAGAACGCGTTTCCAGCTTTCCGCCTCGGTCTTCATGATCACGCCGTTCTCAAATATGCCGGAAGCATATACGCAGACGTCCAGGCCGCCGAGATCCGCCCTGACCGAAGCCGCGAGCGCGGCTATCTGATCTTCGTCGACCGCGTCTGCCTTGTAGGACCGGACATTGGGCAGAGCCTTAAGCTCTTCGTTGTCTTTGCTGCGGAAGGAATAGGCTGTGTCATAGCCTGCGGCGGCAAACGCCTTTACGATGTTTGCCCCGACGCCTCCGTTTCCGCCGATTATCAGTGCTCTTCTTGCCATCGTTTATCTCCTTTTTTAATGTTTATATAATATCACCTTTCATCGGACGTTTTAACAGCAGCCCGCTTAAAATCCGTTTCGCTGACAACGGCCGCGCCGATTATCAGAACGGCGCCGACTGCCCCCGCAAAGCTCAGAGGCTCCCGGAGCAGAAGCGCCGAGACAAACAGCGCCACGACCGGATCGATATAACTCAATACCGCGATCGTCTGAGCGCGGAGTCCGTCCATGCATCCAAAATACAGCACATAGGTAACTCCGGTGTACAGAAGCCCGGCGACCAGGATCAGCACGGTCGTTCTTAAA
>JAFYFK010000192.1 GCA_017543805.1 Bacillota bacterium
TCCGATGCCGAGCGCGCAGAACACGTAGCCTATCTGGGCTATGCTGGAATGCGCGAGCATACGCTTTATATCCTTGCAGCGAATAGCGCCAAGGGACCCGACTATCATCGACAGGCATCCGAACACAAACAGGATGTTGTATATGCCGCTGCTGAGGACGACGTTTATCCCTATGACTCTGAAATAGACCTTAACAAGCGTAAATATGTACACCTTAAGCACAAGGCCGGAAAGTATTGCGCTGGACGTTGTGGACGCGCTGGCGTGCGCCTCGGGCAGCCAGAAGCTGAACGGCCACATCGCGCTCTTTAAGCCTATGCCTACCGCGAACATTGCCATCGCCCCGTAGAGCGGCCTCATGTATGGGCTGTTTGCCGGGATCTGCGCTATGGTCTCCTGTATCGGGGTCATGAGCAGATGCCCGGTTATGCCGTAAAGCATGCAGATGGACAGCAGGAACAGTCCCGACCCGATAAGGCTCATTATAAGATACGTGATGGTCGCGGAAAGCGTGTGCACGTCCCTCTTGCTCATGACCATGGCGCAGGCGGTTATAGTATTGATCTCGATGAATACATAAGCCGTGAACAGGTCATTGGTGTAGATCAGAGCCATCATCGAGCAGGTCAGAAGGCTGAGGCTTATGTAGTAAAGGTTCTGTTTTTCGATTATTATGTCCGCTTTGAGGTGCAGCGACCCGCCGTTCAAGGACAGCGTAATGACCACCGCGACAAGCAGCGCCATTCCGGCCTCCAGGGCCCCAGCCCGCAGCTCGTTCCCGAAAGGCGCGCCGAAATGCCCCATGCTGTAGGTAAAGGCAGGCGCTCCGTTGAGGAAATGGAACAGCAGCACGCAGGACCCCGCAGCTATCAGGGCTATCTCGATGCGGAACAGGAGAAGAGCCGCGCGCGGCTTAAGCGCCAGCATTATGATGGCGCAGAACATGCTGAACAGTATGGAGAATGCCGGAATGTTGTAACTTATGTCCATTCCTCATCCTCCTGTTTTTCGATCTTCTTGAGGTCGATCAGTATCTGGTCGATATCTATGGTCCCGAAGCGCTCGTAGAGGCGCACTGTGAGCGCCAGCAGGAACGCGGTCACGGAAACGGAGACCACGATGCCCGTAAGCACAAGGCCGGTGGGGATCGGGTCGATGTAAAGCGAAGTGTCGACCGGGCCGGACGGGTCGATTATAGGCGCAAGGCGCCCCGCGATGTAGCCCTTTGCCGCAAGGAAAAGGTACACCGAGGAATCCATAATGTTGAGACCGATTATCTTTCTTATGAGGTTCTTGGCAAGTATCAGGTTGCCGAGCCCTATGCCGAAGAGCACCACTGCGGCGGCTTCCGGAAGGTTTGTGGTGAAAACGAGGAGGATGTCTCTCATTTCTCGAAACCTCCCCTCATAAACATCAGGTAGATGCCGTAAATGGTGCAGGCGACCACTATCCCGACGCAGATATTGAGCAGCGGGATGACCCCTCCGGAGAGGAGGCTGCCTGGTATTCCCTTGGGTATGTGGTCCTCGATATGGTTCGCGGCCATGAAGAATATTGCGCCCTTCAGCACGCAGTAGGTGCCGAGAGCCGCGCAGGTGAGCGTCATATAGAGCTTTCGGCCGAGCATGTTTTCCGCCTCGAGCTCACCGTGGGCGCAGGCGTAGAGTATCAGGGCGCCGCTGATCACCGCCCCGCCGGAGAAGCCTCCTCCGGGAGACAGGTGGCCGTTGAGCACCACGCAGATGCCGTAAAGCAGTATTATCGGTATAAGGAAGCGGAGCGTGACCGTCAGAATGGCGTCGTCCGCAAGCGGATTCTTCTCTTTTCTGAGGTCTATCTGGTCAGCCGGTAAGTAACCCGCGGCCTCTTTTACATAGGTCTGCCTCGTCCTGCTCAGCAGCAGCATTACGCATATCGTCGCGGCGTAGAGAACGCAGCTTTCGCCAAGGGTGTCGAAAGCGCGGTAGTCGAGTATCATTCCGGCCACGGCGTTGACCGCGCCGGTGTCTTCGATGGAATCCTCCAGGTATTTTTCCGCGACCTCATTGTCCGCGGGGTTGTCCGGAGACGCGAATTCCGGAAGCCCTGAGACCATAAACAGCATGGAGGCAATAAAGAACACGACAAAGAGCACGCTCAGCACGTGGTATCTTCTGCGGTCTATAATGCGGGTCTTGCTGCCTTCGGCTACGTGGCGTTCGACTGATCTTCTGCTCATTCGTCGTCACCGCCTCTCTGGTCAATGGCGTAGCCGCGCTTTAATGCTTCGGCCTCCGCTTCGTCTTCGTTCAGGCCGTCCTCGTCCTCGAGCCCCTCCGCGGCTTTCCGCGGAGCGCCTATCGCGTTGAGACGCTTAAGGGTGATGAAAAACAGCACCGATGTGATGCCTGCGCCGACCGCGGCCTCGGTGATCGCGAGATCCGGAGATTCCAGCAGCAGCCATATCGCGGACATTACAAGGCTGTAGAACATGAAGATCATCACCGCGGGAAGCAGCTTTTTCGACAGCGTCACGGCAATGGCAAGGACCAGCAGGAGGATGAGCATCAGCGGCATTATTATCTGCATACTTCATCCACCTCGCATTCGTCCTTAAGCCTCGGATCGGCTTCGACCTCGTATCTCGCTATGATGTGCGAGCAGATGGGCGACGCGAAGAAAAGCAGCAGCCCCGCGAATATAAACTTAAGACTGGATATATGCGGTCCGTTGAGGAAGGCCAGGCCTATCATGGTCACGCCGAAGGCAAGGCCGTCGCCCATCGCCGCCGCATGCATGCGGTTCATAATAAAACCGAAGCGGAACAGCCCCAGCACGGTAAAGAAGAACAGGAGCACGCCGAGCGCGACGAAAATGTACCCGATAATATCAAATACCTGAGTCATCCGGCTGATCCTCCTTTCCTTCCTGCCCGCGGGTCTTCCCCGCGAGGTATACCCGCACAAGAACGACCACAGCCATAAAGCTGAGGATGACATAGATAAACGTGACGTCGGCAAAGAAGGCTTCGTCCGAGCGCACGCCGAAAATGCCGATTATCGCGGCGGTTATCGTAGTACCGACGTTTACGGCGATGATGCGGTCCGCGCTTCCGGGACCCTTTACGGCTCTCAATATGCAGAAAAGCAGCAGCACGAACAGGAAGAGCAGCGCCGCGTCGAGGAAGATCACCTTCATACGCCGCCCACCTCCTCCATCTTCTGCAGGAGCTTTACGAATACTGAATCTTCTATGCCGTCGCCCATCGCGCCGTCGAGGCAGTGCACGGTTAGAATGTCCCCGTCGATGCCGGCGGTAATGGTGCCCGGCGTCAGCGTGATGGAATTGGCGAGCATGACGCGCGCGGTCTTAGTCTTGAGCGGCGCGCGGAATTTTATGAGCTTCGGGTGCGGGCTGCAGTCTTTTCTGATGACAAAATGCAGCACCCCGAAAGTGGATTTGATTATTTCTATGACGAGCACAAAAGCATAGCGTATGATGTGAGGAAGCTCTTTGTACATCAGCTTCTCTTTCTTTATGCTGTGCGCGGTAAAACGGCACGCAAAAAGGAACACCGCAGCGCTGAGCAGGACCCCTGAGATCAATACGTCGGCGGAAACTCTTCCGTTAAATATTATCCAGAATATGAAAAGGGCTGCTAACAAGTCGGGTTCCTTTCGTTGTAAA
>JAFYFK010000193.1 GCA_017543805.1 Bacillota bacterium
AGACATTCCGCTTCAGCACGCCAGCGACAGGATCCTGAAGGCAATGAAGCGCAAGTCTACGAGGAAAACTATTGAGGCGACCGTAAAAAGATTACGTAAACATGTTCCGGATATCGTGATCCGGACCACTCTTATAACCGGTTTCCCGGGTGAGACCAAGGAAGACTTCGAAGAGCTCATGGAGTTTGTCGAAAAGAACAGATTCGACCGGCTCGGAGTGTTTGCCTACTCAAAAGAGGAGGGAACTCCCGCGGCGTCCATGAAACCGCAGGTCCGCAAAGACGTAAAAGAGCGCCGCAGGGACAAAGTGATGCAGCTTCAGAGGGAGATATCGCTGGAGCTCAACATGAAACGCATCGGAAGTTTAATGCAGGTGCTCGTTGAGGAAGACTGCGGCGACGGCAGCTACATCGGACGCAGCCGTTATGACGCGCCCGAGATCGACGACGGCGTGATCTTCACATCAGATAAAAAACACATTCCCGGAGACATGGTCATGGTCCGCATAGACGACGCGTTCGATTACGACCTTACCGGTCACGAAGAATAAGCAGAAGGAGAAAACGCAGGTGAATCTTCCGAACAAACTGACATTGGGAAGGATCGCGGCGGTACCGGTATTTGTGCTGCTGTACGTCAAAGGGCTTGTCTGGCCTGCCGTTGCTGTATATTTCCTCGCGTCTCTCACTGATATGCTCGACGGGCAGATAGCGAGAAGGCGCAATCTTATAACTAATTTCGGAAAGATAATGGACCCTCTGGCGGACAAGGTCCTGGTTTATTCGGCTTTCTGTCTGTTTGTCGGAAACGGCGTCATGCCGGCGTGGATGCTTATGGTAATACTTGCCAGGGAATTCATCGTCGCTGGGATACGCAATGTTGCGGCCGCTGACGGCAAGGTCATAGCCGCCGCCATGAGCGGCAAGATAAAGACCGCTCTTCAGATGATCGCAGTTCCGCTGCTCGTCATCAGGGACATCCATCCGACAATAGCTCTTCTTGCTCAGATATTCCTCTGGGCTTCGCTCATAATGACTGTCGTTTCCGGTATCGAATACATTTATAAGAACAAAGAGGTTTTCAAAGGCTGAAATGAAGTGCACCATCCTTACCGTAGGGACCGAGATACTCTTCGGATCCATCGTAAACACCAACGCCGTGTTCCTGTCGCAGGAGCTTCAGAACATCGGCGTCGACGTAATGTACCACATGACCTGCGGGGACAACCCCAAACGCCTCAAGGAGATGCTGGCGCACGCCTACGAGGATTGCGACCTGATAATCACTACAGGCGGGCTCGGGCCGACGCAGGACGACCTCACAAAGGAAAATATCGCGGAGTTCTTCGGCGAAAAGCTCGTGATGAACGAGGTCGAAAAACAGCGGATAATCGACTGGTTCGCGCAGACCGGAAGGCCCTGCACGGAAAACAACTACAAGCAGGCGGTGTTCCCCGAACACTGCACCATACTGCCGAACCCCATGGGAACAGCTCCCGGATTTATGATCAGCAAGGAAGGCCGCATACTGGCGTCTCTGCCCGGACCTCCGGTCGAAATGCGCCCGATGTTTACGCAGTACGTCAAGCCTGTGCTAGCGGGAATGTGCGACTCAAGACTTTATTATAAATCGCTCAGATTTATTGACATCGGCGAATCTTATCTGGAAACAAAACTGCTGCCGCTGATCGACGGCCAGACGGATCCGACTCTCGCTACCTACGCGACGCCGTTCGAGTGTTCTCTGCGCATCGCGTCCAAGAGAGCGACTCTCGAACAGGCACAGAGGGTCGTTGACGATATGGTTGAAAAAGTCCGCGCCATAGTAGGGGAGAATATATACAGCGAAGACGGAAGCACGATAGACCAGGTGGTCCTGAAGCTGCTTCTGAGCCGCAAAATCAGCCTTTCCAGCGCTGAATCCATCACCGGCGGGCAATTTGCCAAGACTGTTACGGATATGGCCGGAATTTCGGAGATTTTCGACAGGGGCATAGTCACTTACAGCAACCGCGCTAAGATGGAAGAGCTCGGAGTATCCGCCGAGACTCTTGACAGGTACGGCGCCGTGAGCGAACAGACCGCCGGGGAAATGGCGGAAGGCCTTTACAGAGTAACCGGTTCCGACGTCTGCGTTTCGGTCACGGGCATAGCCGGGCCGGACGGAGGCACGGAGGAGACCCCGGTCGGAACGTTCTTTGTCGGTGTATGTTACAAAGGGAAGGTAAGTGTCAAAAAGCACTTCGTAAACCGCCGCACAAGAGCCAATATCAGGGACGGCGCGGTGCAGTTCATGTTCAGGGATATTTATAAGGTATTGCGCGATCTTACTTGACATATTTACCAAAATATGGTATGTATCTCTTGATGAAAATTTCACTTGACCGATCTTTCAAAACGTAATATTATCTTTATGGAACATTTGTTCTGCATCGACCACGGAGGATACTATGGCAGTAGATAAAAAAATAATGTCGGATAAAGACAAGGCTCTGGAAGCTGCTCTGCTCCAGATAGACAAAAAATTCGGAAAAGGTTCGGTCATGACGCTCGGCGACGAAAACGCCAGGCTGGATATCGACGCGGTGTCAACAGGATCTGTCAGCCTGGACATAGCCTGCGGAATAGGCGGGCTTCCCCGCGGAAGGATAATCGAGATATACGGACCGGAATCATCGGGTAAGACAACGCTCGCGCTGCACGTTATCGCGGAAGCTCAGAAGCTTGGCGGAAAAGCTGCCTTTATAGATGCCGAGCACGCTCTGGATCCCATATACGCAAAGGCTCTCGGAGTAGACATAGACGAGCTGCTCGTCGCTCAGCCTGATACCGGGGAAGACGCCCTGGAGATCTGCGAGATGCTGGTCAGAAGCGCAGCCATCTCCATAGTCGTAATCGACTCTGTCGCCGCGCTGGTTCCCAAGGCTGAGATAGAAGGAGATATGGGGGACAATCACGTAGGCCTTCAGGCAAGGCTCATGTCCCAGGCCCTCAGAAAGCTTACCGGCGTAGCCAACAAGACCGGCACGATGGTCATCTTCATCAACCAGCTCAGAGAGAAGATCGGCGTAATGTTCGGCAATCCGGAGACCACAACAGGCGGAAGGGCGCTCAAGTTCTATTCCTCCGTACGTCTGGACGTAAGGCGCATAGAGTCCATAAAACAGGGCGACAGCGTCATCGGGAACAGGACCAGGGTCAAGGTCGTAAAGAACAAGGTAGCTCCTCCGTTCAAGATGACGGAATTCGACATAATGTACGGCAAGGGCATATCCAAGGCCGGAGACATACTCGACTGCGCGGTCGACGCCGGGCTTATCGAGAAGAGCGGCGCGTGGTACAGCTACAAGGGCGACCGCATCGGCCAGGGCAGGGAAAACGTAAAACTCTATCTGGAAGACCACGCCGACTTAATGGCAGATCTGGAAAAGGGCATAAAAGAGAAGTTCATCCCCAAAAAGGACGAGAACCCGGAACCTGAAGAAGACATAAAAGTTGACGAAGACGGCGTAGTACTGGACTAAACTTAAAATAATAATAAATCTCCCAAAAATCGTTTGACAGCCTGCAACCGCTGTGTTATATTACCTCTGTTGCCGCTCTGAGTGGGTATTTTGAAGTGTCTTTCGACCACCCTCAAAGGCGAGACAGGATAGAGGAGGTATAATATCTAAAATGTACGCAGTAGTACAGACAGGCGGTAAGCAGTACCGTGTCTCCGAAGGAGACGTCATCTCGGTAGAAAAGTTAAATGCCGAGGCAGGAAGCACAGTCGTCCTTAACGAAGTACTCGTTATCGGCGGAGAAGCAGAAACCGTAGTCGGTAAGCCCTTCATCGAAGGTGCGGCCGTAAGCGCTGAAGTTCTCGAGAACGGCAAGGGCAAGAAGGTCATCATCTTCAAGTATAAGGCTAAGAAGGACTACAGACGCAAGCAGGGTCACCGTCAGCCCTACACCAAGCTGCAGATCAAGTCGATCTCCGCTAACGGTGAATTCAAGGCTGAGCCCGCAAAGGCAGAAGCTGTAAAGGCAGAGGAGCCCGCAAAGGTCAATCTCAAGAGCATGAAGAAGGCCGAGCTCGTTCAGTTCGCAGCTGACAACAACATCGAGCTCGATCCCAAAGCTACAAACGCAGAAATGATCGCAGCTATCGAAGCAGCGCTCAAGTAAGGCTGGGGAGGTATAAGACATGGCAAGTAAAAAGGGTGTCGGTAGTTCCAAGAACGGCCGCGACAGTGAGTCTAAACGTTTAGGAGTCAAGAGAGCTGACGGTCAGTTCGTCAGCGCAGGCACTATCCTCGTTCGTCAGAGAGGAACCAAGCTCCATCCCGGCAACAATGTCGGCATCGGCGGCGATGATACGCTCTTCGCTCTGCAGGACGGCGTAGTAAGATTCGAAAGAAAAGACAAGACCCGCAAGCAGGTCAGCGTTTATTCCGAAGAAGCTTAAGCAGCACAAGACCCCTGAATAAGGGGTCTTTTTGTTTATTTATCTTATTGAGATGGTATTAGTCGGGATAATGTGCTCTGAGGAGCCATCGCAAGCGCCAGCCCGAGCCAAAGAACCACCATATTGGCGAAGGGCGAGAGCGTGGCTCCGAAGGGCACATTATCCGCAAAACACAAACTTTAATTATAAAAATGGCTAATTTATTCGTAGATAAAGCTCAGATATTCATAAAATCCGGAAAAGGCGGAAACGGAGCGGTTTCCTTCCGCCGCGAGCCCTTCGTCCCGCAGGGCGGCCCTGACGGCGGCAACGGCGGCAAGGGCGGCGACGTGATCTTCATTGCCGACAGAAACCTCCGCACGCTCATGGATTTCCGATATAAAAGGAAATACCAGGCCGAAAACGGCGAAGACGGACGCGGCAAAAAGATGTACGGAAAAGACGGTCAGGATCTTATTATAAAGGTCCCGATGGGTACTGTGCTGCGCGACGTCGAAAGCGGAGCTGTAATGGCGGACCTTAAGGAGGACGGCCAGCGATTTGTCGCTGCTAAAGGCGGCAAGGGCGGAAAAGGTAACGATTTCTTTAAGAATTCCGTAAGACAGGCTCCTAATTTTGCGGAATCCGGCGGTTTTTCGACCGAAAGGACCGTAGAACTTGAGCTTAAGCTGATAGCCGACGTAGGCCTCATAGGATATCCCAACGTCGGAAAGTCCACGCTGCTCTCGGTAAGCACAAGCGCGACCCCCAAGATCGCCAACTATCACTTTACGACCATTACGCCCAACCTCGGCGTCGTAACGATGTTCGACGACAGCTTTGTAATGGCTGACATTCCGGGTCTTATCGAAGGCGCCTCAGCAGGTTCCGGACTCGGCCTGGAATTCCTTAAGCATATAGAACGAACCAGGATACTGATCCACGTTGTGGACGCGGCCGGAAGCGAAGGCAGAGACCCAAAGGAAGATCTCGACAAGATCAACGCTGAACTCGCAAGCTACAGCGAAAAGCTGATTA
>JAFYFK010000194.1 GCA_017543805.1 Bacillota bacterium
ACGCTTCCGTCGTATTCGTTTCGCACCCAGCCGGTGACGCCGACCGCCTGCGCCGCGTTCCTCGCGCGCCAGCGGAAGCCGACCCCCTGCACCCAGCCGTAAAAAACGATATGCCTGCGGATAATGTTCATCAACTTCAGGTCCCCGCAAGTTCCGCGTCAGCGCTTTATGCTGCCGTCCGCGTTGAACAGCGGCAGCGCCCCTAAAAAGTATATATCCTTTCTTTCCGCCGCGGGACCTTCCGCAAGCGCAGCCACCCGCGCCGTGACCGTCCCTCCGGCCAGCAGCACAAGCTCTTCCATAGCCCGCAGCGACCCGCCGGTCGAGATAACGTCGTCAACGATCGCAATGCGCTTGCCGCGGATAAGCTCCGCGTCGTCGCTGCCTATGTACAGCTTCTGCGTTCCTTTGGTGGTTATCGACTGATCGTTCACCGACAGCGGCGACGGCATGTAGTTCTTGGGGCCTTTCCTGGCGACGAAGTATTTCTTCGCCCCGGACTGCCTGGCCATCTCGTGGATTATGGGAATGCCCTTCGCCTCGGCCGTAAACAGGTAGTCATAACTGCCCTCCGGCAGAAGCTTGAGCATCTCCTCTGCGCATTTTACCGTTATCTCGGCGTCGCCAAAACAGATGAAAGCCGCAATATAAAGGTCATCCGACACCCTGCACAGCGGCAGCTCCCTGCGCAGCCCCGCGATCTCCATTGAATATGTCATGTTTTCCTCCTAAAGCGCTTCATCCAGCGCAGCTTTTACGCTGCTGCGGATCTTTCCGTAATCGTCCGAGGGATGAGCCTCGTACAGCTTCCGCCCGTCCATATAGACGGTCGGGACATAGTAATAGTCCAGATTCGCCACCAGCTGCGGATTCCGTTCCTCGTCGATCCACTCCGTCTCGACCGCCTTATACTTTTCGTTTTCTCCCTGCAGCTCCGCCAGCGCCTTCTCCGCCTTGACGCAGTACGGGCAGCCCTGCATGTAGAGGAATGTGAGTTTGGACATGGTGTACCTCAATTCATTGTTAAAGTACTGTAAGTTTAATCTAGAAAAAATACTCGCCATGTTACGCATACTGCCTTTCGGCAACAGAGGCTCGGCGAGTTCCGTTGCCGTATTATAGCTTTGTTATTGATTTTATGTCAATTGTTTGAATATGAAGTTTTAATTATTTTACCAGAGCTCTGGTCACAGGTTATAAACTTCAATAGCGATCACACTTACCACAAAAGCAAAAATAAGCACCCCCAAAACAGGCAACAAGAACCTAACAATTTTATACCGTCGATCCTTATCAATATTCTGATTTCTGGATGCCCATAATATAAAGCTCCCCAGTATCGGAATCGAGAATAAGAGGATTAAAGAAAGAGTTCTTATGACGCTCATGGCGATAACCTCCGTAATCAGTCACTCGATTTTGTCTGATATATTAGATATTTGCTGCTGTTGTTTTTTCAGTAATGACAGAATCGTCCAAAAAATTAGTTTTTGATCTGATGATATCTTTCAAATAGGTTTTTGTAAATGTAATTCCCAGTTCATGGTTTTCTGGGTTCTTTTGCTCCTGCATCTATTACACCGTTAAATAATCGTAGATATCGTTTCTGACTTCCGTATCCAGCCGAAGCTTAAAGTTCATGATCGGAAGATCTTTGCCACTGTTGTTCTTAATTGTTGTTTCGGTCCAACCAACAGGATGAACGCGCCCCATATAATAGAAGTCTGTACCTTCGCCGTCACTTTTCTTAATGAACAGATATATTTTTAAGCCGTTCGTTTCAGCATTTCGAATCTGCTGCGACTCAGGGCTGTCAAAGCTGACCTGGCTTCGAGTCATCCAGCTGAAGATGCGGCTGTCTATAAACTGATCTTCATACTTAGTGCTCTCCGCGATATCATCCTTCTTCTCATATGTTACAAATATCGGACAGGTCCCGTACTTAATTCTATA
>JAFYFK010000195.1 GCA_017543805.1 Bacillota bacterium
CCCGGCGCTTAAGAGTGCCCTTATAGATCAGCCCAAAGCACGAAAGCACCAAAACACGGATAAGCACGGTGCTTTGGACGATGCAATGGTGCTTAGGATCATTGAAAAAATAAAGGAGCAGCCGGATATTTCACAAGAGGCGTTAGGTGAAAGCATAGGAGTGACACGCCGGGTTGTACAGAAATATATCAATGTTCTTAAAGAATCAGGGCGAATAGAACGGGTTGGTGGCAAACGATATGGACACTGGAAAAGAAATGATTAAAGATGTAGCGGCCTCTGGTAAAAACCGGAAGCCGCTTTTTTAGACTGAAAAAAAATGCCTGATGTTATGCAGGCCGGATTGTTGTATAATAAAAGGTAGCAATACCATTTATCTGTGAGATTATCTGAATTACCAAAACATCCTAACAACACGGCAACCATGCAAGAGGAAAAGGCATTATGAACGAAACTTCTTCAAACAATACGTCAAAATTGCAGCCTTATCTTTCGCCGCTGGCGGTCTGGGCTTTGTCCGTCGGTTCGGCCATAGGCTGGGGCTCTCTGGTCGTCACCAGCAGATCCTATCTGTCGCAGGCAGGGCCGATGGGTTCAGTTATCGGACTGCTGATCGGATTTGCGATGATGCTGATGGTGTCAAGCCACTATCATTTTCTGGCTAACCGCTATCCGGGCACGGGAGGGCTGTACAACTATGTAAAGTACATCTTCGGCTATGACCGCGCTTTCCTGATAGCATGGTTTATGTTCCTGATATACATATCCATCTTCTGGGCGAACGCCACAAGCGTACCTCTGTTTGCGCGTTACTTCCTCAGCGCGGCATTTAAAAAAGGGTATCTGTACACAGTCTTCGGCTATGAGGTCTATTTCTGGGAAGCTGTAGTGACTCTGGCAGTGATGTGGCTTGTAGGCCTTCTTTGCATTAAGAGCTAAAAGGCGACTGCCCGGATCATTGTCATAATGGCGCTGATCTTTACCGCCGGTATTACTGTCTGCTTCGCCGCAGCCATGGCCGGCCACGGCCGCACCGGGATGACGATGGATCCTGCATTCCTTCCGAATGTAAGTGTTTTCCGGCAGGTCATCAGGATAGCCTTTATCTCTCCATGGGCATTTATCGGGTTTGAGACCGTCTCACATTCCGCTGCGGAATATGGATTTGAATACAAAAAGATCTTCCGTATTCTTGTTATTTCCACGGCTGTAACCACCGCATTATACGTCTTTATAATCCTTCTGAGCGTAACAGCTTATCCGGAAGGATGCTCCGGATGGCTCGATTACATCAGCCGCCTCGACGAATTTGACGGGATCGCGGGACTCCCGGCTTTCTTTGCGGCAAACTATTATCTCGGCCAGGCAGGCGTATTTATCCTTATGGCGTCATTACTGTCACTGGTGCTTACCAGCCTGATAGGCATGATCAGAGCCCTGAGCCGCCTGTGCTACGCCGTTGCCCAGGACGGCATACTTCCTGAGCGTTTTGCTAAGCTCAATGACAAGCAGATTCCTGCCAACGCAATTCTTCTTGTGCTGCTCGTATCGCTGCCCTTACCGTTTATCGGAAGAACAGCTATAGGCTGGATAGTGGATGCTACCACGATGGGCGCCACAATAATATACGGATTTGCGTCTGCCGCCGTATTTAAGGCTTCCGGACTTGAAGGCCGCAAAAAGGACCGCTTCATCAGCGGGATATGCCTGTTTATTTTAGCCGCTTTCGCGGTATTTCTTCTGTTCCCGAACGTTTTCTCCGACTATACGATCGAAACAGAAACCTACGTGCTTATGGCCGTCTGGTCGTTCCTCGGGCTGATATATTTCCACAGGGTCATACGCAAGGACCAGGTCAGAAAGTTCGGCAAAGCCATCATAGTATGGCTTGCGCTTCTTGTATTTATCGTGCTGATGGCTATGACCTGGGCTGAAAGGCTGAATGTAAGCAGGGAAAACGCCATTATGGCGGAGATAGCCTCTTATATCGACGGCACTGCCGATGCCGGGACCCTCGGGCTTGGCAAGGATGAGTTCCTCGCGATACAGCTTGACCGCCTTCATGCCTCAAACAATACCAGCGTATTTGTAATCGTAGGACTGTTTGTTCTTTCGCTTATAGTTATGCTCACTAATTACCTTTCAATGCAGAAATGGGAGCAGAAAGCCACCAGTGAGCGTGACGAAGCCAGGATCGTTGCTCTTACCGATCCTCTGACCGGAGTAAAGAGCAAGCACGCTTTCCTTTTGCGGCAGAAGGAGCTCAACGACTCCATAGCGGCAGGGGTGGCGGAAAAATTCGCCGTTGTCGTATGTGACGTTAACGGCCTTAAAGTTATAAACGATACTCTCGGCCACAAGGCCGGCGACGAATACATCATCAGCGCGTGCAAGATGATATGCGACATCTTCCAGCACAGCCCGGTCTACCGCACCGGCGGTGACGAGTTCGTCGTCATCCTTCACGACCGCGATTATCTCATCAGGAAGGAACTTGTCCTTGCGCTTCATGACCGCTCCGTGGAGCATATAAGCACGAATGAGGTCGTCATATCAGGCGGTCTTTCGGATTACAAGCCCGGACAGGACACCAGTTTCCACGATCCTTTCGAGCGCGCGGACGCTCTGATGTACGAAGAAAAGAAGCTTCTCAAAGGCATGGGAGCTATCTCGAGAGAGGACGCGGAGCTGGCCGCGCAGCCCATATTCTCCAAGGACGAAGACGCGGAGATCATGAATATCAAGCGTCATGTGCTTATCGTCGAAGATGAGAGCATCAATCAGATGATCCTCGGCGGAATGCTCGGGGAAAACTATGAAATACTCTATGCTTCTGACGGTGTGGAGGCGCTGGCGCAGGTCAAGCTCCATAAAGACGACCTGGCCATCGTTCTGCTTGATCTTCAGATGCCGCAGCTCGGCGGCATGGAAGTGCTGAAGGTCATGAAGGAAGAGGAGGAACTCAGGAGCATACCGGTCATCGTAATGACGGCTGACCAGAGCGCTGAGGTAGACTGCCTCAAGATCGGCGCGATAGACTTTATCCCAAAGCCTTATCCGTCTGCCGAGATCGTCCAGGCCCGCGTCAACCGCTGCATAGAGCTTACCGAAAAACGCAACATAATACAGTCCACGGAACGCGACAGCCTGACCAATCTGCTCAACCCCGAATTCTTCACCCGCTACGTACGGATGTACGACCAGCATTACAACTCGGTACCGATGGACGCCATCGTTCTGGACGTCAATCATTTCCATATGCCCAATGAGCGCTACGGAAAACAGTACGGCGACAGCGTGCTGTCGCGCATAGGCCAGCGCGTCCGCCAGATATCGCGTGAGATCGGCGGCGTGTGCAGCCGCCGCGGCGCGGATACCTTCTACATTTACTGTCCGCACAGGGAAGATTATGAGAGCATACTTGACAAGGCGTCCGAAGATCTTGTCGACGAAGACGTATCGAAGAACCGCGTCCGCCTGCGCATGGGTGTTTACTCGCAGGTAGATAAGTCTATACAGATCGAACGCCGCTTCGACTACGCGAAGCTTGCTGCCAATACAGTCAAGAACGGTTTCCGCAAAGCCATCGGCATTTATGATACGGAGA
>JAFYFK010000024.1 GCA_017543805.1 Bacillota bacterium
ACCGTTGCGGAATATGTCGAAGAAGCCGCGGAGATCGCGTACTACGTATCCCTGGCCGACAGCGCCGACTACGGCAGGCACGGGCTGCTTTCCCTGACCGGAAGCGTTTCGGGAAGCATTCCGGACTCCAAGGTCAAAAAGATGCTGGAGATAGCCGATTCCGGCAGAGCGCTGTAACACCGTATATTACCGATAGCAAAAACATAAAAACTGCCGCAATCGCTGTGACCGCGGCAGTTTTGTTATTTTCGGAACAGTTTTAGAACAGCTTCTTAAAGAGGCCTTTCGCGGCCTCCTTGGCCGCGTCAGCAGCGTCCTTAGCGCCTTCAAGCGCGTCCGGGGCCTTCTCCTTTGCCGCCCCGAAGAGCGCGCCGGCTTTCTCCTTTGCGCCGCCAAACAAAGCCTCTGCTTTTTCTTTAGCATCGCCAAAGGCTGCGTCTGCTTTAGCTTTTGCCTCGGCACGCTCCGCTTCCGCTTTTGCTTTGGCTTCTGCCTTCTTGTCATAGTCGCCTACAAAGAAGCTCATTGTCAGGAAATCTCCCTGATCCGCGTCGGTCTTGTCAAACGACCTGCATACGCCGTCGACGACCTTGTAATAGAAATCGCTGTCGCCGTCGTAGACCGGAATGAAACCGTCGGCCTTGAGCATGTTGACGTAGGCGGCAAGCTCTTCGCTGCCGGCACCGTCAACGTGCACACCGTAGCAGGGATAACCGTTTAAGGTCCGGCCCTCGTCGATATCGAGAGTCCCGCGCAGGGTCCACTTAGGATACTGGGACAGCAGCGCGTCCCACTTTGCGGCCGCGGCCTTCTGGGCAGCCTCAGCCGCGGGAAGAAGAGTTCCGCACTCCACGCAGTAGGTGGTCTCGGGCATATTCTGCTTGCCACACTTGGGACATACATATCCTGCGCCGAGGGTCTCTTCCGGAAGTTCGCTGCCGCACTTGGGGCAGAACTTGTGGTCCGCTGTGACGACTTCGCCGCACTTGGGGCACTGCTTTACGTTGGCTGCGACCTGTCCGGCAAAGCTCTGGGCAGCGGTCGCCCAGCCGGCAAACGCTGATTCCAGGCTCGCGAAACCGCTTCCGGGAGCGGCTGTTTCCGCGGCGGGAGCGGCGCCGGCAGCAGCTCCGGCAGCCTGCATGCCCGCGGCAAGATCTGTGTTTGCCTCTTTAATTGCCTGTGTGCTGAGTTCAACGCCCTTTGCGGCTTCGTTGACCTGCTCGGCGGCCTTGCCCGCCAGCTTGTCTGCCGCAGGCTTTACAGCGCTTTCAACAGCCTTGCCCACAGCGTCCTGTATCCCCTTGCCGATGCCGTCGCTGACCGCGTTCGATACCATATTCTTTAAAAATCCCATCTGTATACCTCCTGAATATCTCTTTATCTATCAGCAATTATGATATACTTTGATTACAATTTCATTATAAGGCAATTTACTTGTAAATCGCAATATTACTTTACGGAGTAAAAGGTATGATGAAAAAAATTCTTATAACGTTGATAAGCGCCGCGCTTCTGATATCACTTTGCGCGTGCGGAGGGGAAACAGCTGCTCCTTCCGCAGCTTCGCCGTCTGGCGCGCAGTCCGGGGCCGCAGCCGGCAGCGCGCAGGAGCTTCCGGCAGACGCGGCGGCTCATGAGCAGCTTATGGCGGAGGTGCGGCAGTACGTCGAGACCGCGCGGCAGCAGGGAGACGCCGGTTATTCCCTTGTTGAGGAATACCTTCTGGGCATGGCCCAGGCGGAGATTTCTTCGCTCCGTCAGTGCGCGGACACGACCCTCTGGCTGAGGGGCGAAGGCGCAAACCTTGCGGAAGTGATCGGCAGCGCGCCTTACGGCAGCTGGGACGCCATAGTCGGCGCAGGTCCGGGCAGCGACGCGCCATTCTATTTTGAGGGCCTGCTGTTCACCTTCCAGGGCAAGGACAGCGAGGCGCAGGCCTGCTACGACAAAGCCGCAAAGAACCCGCAGCACAAGGAACGGGATTTCTACTACCTGCGCAACCTGTCGATCGAAGAACTGTACAAAGTCAAAGAGGATGCCGCCGCATTGGAGAATGAGATCTGGCAGAGTTTCACTCCACGTACAAAGCTCCTCGCGGAGCGCACCGGCGCCGAGTTCCTGCCGGAATTCCATCTGACCATGGCGGACTCCTGCAAGGACTGCCCCACCGACGCCCTGCAGTACGCGGTCAACGCGCTGCTGGTCAATCCGTTCAGCTCAACGCTCTACAGCGCCGCGGCGGTCTACGCCATGGACGCTTATGATGTTGAGCAGGCAGTCGAATTCATAAACGAGGGGCTCTTTATGTTCCCGGAAGACGGCACGCTCAACTACGTTGCCGCGCTGCTCTGCGTTTCGGCCGAAGACAACGCGCAGGCAAAAGAGTTCCTGAAAGCCGCGGAAGCCGCAAACGACCCGGATCTTAAAGAACAGATAGACGCGCTCTACGAGCAGATAGGAGGCAAATAGATGAAGATCAGACGCATCATTACGACATTACTTGCCTTCTGTCTGCTGCTCGCGGCTGTTCCGGCGACCCCCGCTCACGGCATAAGCATGCTGGAACAGACCTGGCTGTCCTGGCTGGCGCCCGGTTTTGACGACCCGCCCAAAAACGAGACTTACCCGGCGCAGCTTATAGTCTACGGGCCGCAGTTCAACTTCGGATTCAACGGTAAATGCACGCTGAAGGGTGAGATAACCGACGAGGAAAAGATCAATATACTCAAGAAAGCCTGCTCCGCCGTCGACAAATACAACACACCGGAGGACGCCTGCGACGACCAGCGCCTTGCCGACGCGCTGACGCTCAAGCTGTCCATAAAGCCCGAAGATACACAGCGCGTAATAGACAACTGGGTCTCCATTCTCGGAATGGACAAGGTCGTTGCCATATTCGGCGGCAAGCTGCCGAGCTACGGCGCGGGCGACGCCATAAGCGTAGGCGCGGAGATGCTCGGCAACATCGCGGAGATAGTCCTGACCCCAAGCGGCGGAACGCCGGACATCGGCTTCGGCAGCCTCAGTCCGGTGCCGCTCGGCTTTGCGGACATGGCTCAGGGCATTATGATAAACGGCATGCTCGTAACCTGGGACGAATTCTGGAGGGATCAGCAGAAGTGGAAGGACCGCGTGGAGCTGCTCAACACCCAGGCGCGCCTTCGCACATACTATGACAAGGTCCGCCGCCTTATGGACGAGCTGGAAAGGAAGAACCTCAAGTGGAAGATAGAGATCGAGGACCAGATAGTCCAGAGCATCCTGTACCGTCAGCAGCCGGAGATCCACGTACCGTGCATAGCTTATGCCGACGTGGACCTTACAAAGGAGGGAGGCGGTGCAAATACCTATCCCATGGGCAATTATAGCGGACGCATCAAGTTCAAAACTGACCTGGACCTGAGCGATTACGACGCCAATTTCCACAGATATCTTGCAAATGCGCTCAACAACGGCACGATGAAAGCCATGCAGGGCATAGGCGCGGGACAGGCACAGACTGTGCCCTTTGAGGCGGTCTCCCAGACAGTCCAGACGATGTCGGAGAACAGATACACGATCGAAGGCAACAACATCCCGGTCACCCTTGTTCTGCCGGGCAATGAGCCGAACGGCATCATCGACGAACAGATAGAAGTCATGTTGCTGGACCAAACCGAGTACGTGCAGAAGAAGGACATGCTGAGCTACCTGAAGCAGGAAACGAAGGATGCGCTGGTCACGCTGTACTGGGCCGAGATGGAAGACATGGAGGCCGGCGTTTATTACAACAACACCTACGGCGAAACTGTTTCCAAGCCCACAGGCCAGGTGATCCCCTACGACAACCCGGAGAGCGGTTCTCTGCCTAAACCCGATATACGCCAATACATACAAATGCGGCTGATCCTCGATCTTTCGCAGATGAAATAACAGACAGCAGGAGGCAAACGCCATGAAGAAATGTTTGACTGTATTACTCGTAATTGCGCTCGTATTTGCGCTGACGGCCTGCGGCGGCAGTTCCGGCGGACAGAGCGCGGGAAGCGGCAGTTCTGCAGCTGCCCCGGCAGCTTCCGGACAGAGCAGCTCTTCGGCTTCCGCGCCAGCATCCGACGCGCCTCTCGCACGCGAAGACGAGCCGCTTGCCCGCGAGGATGAACCCGCAGCAGGCAGCTCCGCAGCCGATTCTGCAGGCTCCGGCACAGACCTTAGCGGATTCGATTTTTCCAACCCGATGGCGGAATTCCCGACAGACCTCATACTCAGCCAGCAGGACGCGGCATCCAAGCAGGAGCTGATAAACGACGGCAAGGAGCACGGTTATACCGTAGACTACGGCCTTGACGGCAGCACCACCCTCACCTACGACGACGGAACCGTCATGGTCCAGAACCCCGACGGCACCTGGAACGTTGTAAACGACGACGGCTCCCTGTACCAGTACGGCGGCAACTGGCCGGAAAACGAGTTCACAAAACAGCTGCCAAAACCGGAAATGGAACTTCTCGGCGCAAATACGGAAGACGGAGAATTCAACGTCGCCTTTGCCAACGCGACGATCGATGACATAAGGGCTTATGCGGAAAAGGTCAAGGCTGCCGGATTCGATAAGGATGTCGACGTACAGGATCAGGACGTCATGGGCATGACGATCTACGCTTTTAACGCGACTAATGCCGTGGGCTACAGTGTGAGCGTGTTTTACGCGGCAGGTACCGGCGGCGTCACCGTCACCAAATAAAAAACCTCTGCAGCTTTTATCAGATCGGAAAATACAGAGTCATTCGCCTATCATCAGGCGGATTATCTCCTCGTTGGTGCCTTTCATGCCGTCACGACCGAGGCGTCCGATGCTGCGGATCGTATTTTCGATGCCCTTCATCACGATGCCGTCGCCGCCCTTGAACTCCTGGCCGTTGACATACATGTAATAACCCATTATCGCCGCGTCTACGGATGCGGCGATCTTCGCCGCGCAGGACGGTTTTGCGCCGTCGCACACTATTCCTGAAACTATGGCGAGCGCGTTGACCACGGTGTGGATGGCGGCCTGATAGCCGCCGCCGAGAAGATAGGATATGCCGGCACCGGCTCCCGCGCCTGCGCTTACTGCGCCGCAGTAGGCGGAAAGCGTTCCTATGCCGGTCTTTTCGTGAATCGAAACGAGGTTGGACAAAACCAGCGCGCGGTAAAGTTTCTCTTTGCCGCTGTGCAGTTCCATGGCGTATTCGATCACCGGAACGGAGCACGTGATGCCCTGATTGCCGCTTCCGGAATTGATTATTACCGGCAGTTCACAGCCTCCCATGCGTGCGTCGGAACCGGCAGCGGCCTTCGCGCCGGCCCGGTTTTTTATGTCGTAGCCGTAGGCTGACAGGCGAACGCTTCCGATGTTCGCGCCGTAGTCGCCGAACAGCCCTTCATCCGCTATAAGGGAATTGAAGCGTATCTGGCGGTCAAGAAGCTCGCTTACGTCCGCGATGTCGACGCTCATTGCAAAGTCCCAGATGTCTTCCATATTCAGGAGGCCTCTGTCGGTACGTTCCTCAGGATCCCCGGAACTGCCGGCAGGCTCCTTTTCGAAGACAGTTACGCCGTTCTTTTCGATCAGGACAATATTCGTGTGATAGTCAGTAATGCGTACTTTTGCGCTCTGTTCTCCGGCAAAGACAGTCAGTATAATATCAAAAACGCGGCCCAGATCGATGTGTTTTACGGTGATCTCCACTTCTTCGAGATAACGCTGCAGGCGGCTGCGCTCCTCGTCGCTGACCGAACTGATCACCTCAAGTTCTTTTTCGGACTCGCCCGCTATTATGCCGACCGCCGCCGCGGCCTCCATACCCTTGAGCCGTCCGGTATTCGGGACTATAACGCTTTTTACGTTTTTAATAATGCTGCCGCTGGCCTCAATAACGACCCTCTCCGGAAGCTGTCCCAGGACCTCCCTTGCTTTCGCGGCCGCATAGGCAAGCGCTATAGGTTCCGTGCACCCCATGGCGGGGACGAGCTCTTCTCTGAGAATCTTTATATATGTCTGGTATCTCGTGTCTTTTTTGTCCATATTAATTATACCGAAATCATAAAAAATCTGTGCGGCTCTCTCTGAACGAGTACCGCACAGAAATGCAAAGCACTTATCTAAAATCCTGCCAGCACCTTTTCGTCGATGCTTTCGCAGATCTTTACGGCCAGCTCCACCGCTGCCTCATAGTCGTGCGCGGTGCACCAGCAGTGGTGTGAATGGATGTAGCGGACCGGAACGCCGATGACGATGCAGGGCACGCCTTCCTGATGGACGATGCCCGCGTTGGTCCCGCCGCCGGAACGGACCGCTTCCTGGACCGGGATCTTGTTCGCCTTAGCGAGGTCCAGAGCGAAACGCTGGAAGCGCGGGCTTGTTATCATGCAGCGGTCAAAGTGGCGCAGCATGGGGCCCTTGTAAAGAGCGGCCTGGATCATGTACGGTTCCTGGAATGTATCGTCAGCGGGACAGCCCTCAAAGCATATCATGAGGTCCGGCTGAAGCTCCTTGTAGTTGGCGTAAACGCCGCGTTCGCCGACTTCTTCCTGCACAGCGAACGACGCCTGCACCTGCGCGCCTATTTTTTTGCCTTTGAGGCGCTTAATCGTCTCAATTTCGGCTGCAACACCTATTCTGCAGTCAAATGCCTTGCCGAAGAAAAGTCCTTTCTTTTCGTCGAAATTTCCCTTTACAGCGGGTGCGCCGAAGCTGCCGATGCCGAGGCCGTAATACTCTTCCGTCTCCTCCGCGCTTACGCTTCCGCAGTCGAGGACCATCTCCTCTATAGCCGGGGCGCCAGTGCGCTCGGCGGCGCTCATAAAGTGAGGCGGCTTTGCGGCGACAGCGGCTTGTACAAGCTTTCCGTCCTTCGCCTTTAGATCAAAGAGCGAAGACGGCAGATTGGACGCAGCCATTCCTCCGATGGGAAGGAATCTCATGGTTCCGTTCGGCTTTACTGCCTGAACGATAAGCCCGACCTCGTCCAGATGGGCGTCCAGCATGATCTTCGGCCCTTTGCACTCCGGATTAAGGACTCCGCGCACGTTGCGCATCTTATCTTCCTTGAGCGCAAGCACGCCGTCCAGCTCTTTCCGCACCAGCGCGCTCACCTCGTCCTCCATGCCGCTCGGGCCGAAGGCGTCGGATAAAGCAATTATTCTTTTAATTTCGTCTTTAGTTATCTTCTTCATTTCTTATCGTATAAATGGCAGTAAACAGTATGATCTCCGTCAACGGTGTAGGCCTGCGGCTCCACCTTGCTGCATATCTCCATGCACTTTTCGCAGCGTGTGTGGAACTTGCAGCCCGAAGGCGGATTAAGGGCGCTTGGAATAGTGCCCTCGAGCAGCGTCCTGTGGCCCCTCTTGGACGACGTCGGATCCGGAATCGGATGCGCGTCCAGAAGCGCCTTTGAATACGGATGCAGCGGATTCTGGTACAGCTCGTCGCGCGTTCCGGTCTCGACCACGTTGCCGAGGTACATTACCACGACGCGGTTGCTGATGTGCTCGACTACGGCAAGGTCGTGCGCGATGAAGATCATCGTCAGGTTGCGCTCCTTGAGCAGCTTTGAGAGCAGATTCAGCACCTGGGACTGTATCGAAACGTCCAGAGCGGATACAGGTTCGTCCGCGATTATAAGGTCCGGCTCGGTGGCGAGCGCGCGGGCAATGCCTATGCGCTGGCGCTGGCCTCCGGAGAATTCGTGCGGATAGCGCTGCGCGTGGTAGGCGTCCATGCCGACCTCGTTGAGCAGCTCAACTACCTTGTCGTCGATCTCCTTCTGGCTCTTGTACATATTGTGGATGATCATCGGCTCAGCGATTATGTCGTGGACCGTCATGCGCGGGTTGAGCGACGCGTACGGATCCTGGAAGATCATCTGCATATCCTTGCGGTAGGGGCGCAGCTCCGACTCGGGCATGTTCGTTATATCCCTGTCGTTGAGGATTATCTGGCCGCCGCTGATTGGGATCAGCCGGCAGACAGCCTTGCCGAGCGTGGACTTTCCGCAGCCGGATTCGCCCACGATGCCCAGGACTTCGCCCTTCTTGACGTCCAGGGTGACTCCGTCGACAGCCTTTACGTACTGTACCTTGCCCATCATGCCCTTGCGAACAGGATAGTAGATCTTAAGATCTTTTATCTG
>JAFYFK010000196.1 GCA_017543805.1 Bacillota bacterium
ATGAATGAGTGGGAAGAGACAGCGCTCGACAAGGAGTCGATAACACTCAATACCGGCGGATATACCCAGATAAGGACGATCTCTTCGCCGAAGCCTTGCGATGAGCCGGAGATCATATGGATATCCGTTGATGAAAATGTTGCGTACGTCAATGATATCGGCGTTGTCACCGCAGTAGGGCCTGGAACGACAGACGTACTTGCAGTAATTACACTGTCAAATACGGTCTTAAGATGCAAGGTCACGGTAAAAGATGGAAACACTCCAGCAAATTACACCGGCAGGACCGTAAAGCGCAACGGCAGCACGTACAAGATCACTTCCGACAAGGCCGGCAGCAGGACCGCAATGCTCGTGAAGGCAAAGAACGCAAAGACCGTCACGATCCCTGCGACAGTCAAGTTTGGCGGCAGGACCTACAGCGTCAACAAGATCAAATCGAAAGCCTTCGCGAAGTCGAAGGCGACAAAGCTAATCGTAAAGACGAAGAAGCTTTCGAAGGCGCGCGTCAAAGGTTCGCTGAAGAAATCCAAAGTGACGAGCATCAAGGTGAAAGTGGGCAGGAAGAAGCTCAATAGGAAATATGTAAAGAAGTATAAGAAGTACTTCACAAAAAAGAACGCAGGCAAAAGAGTGAAAGTGTACTAGCCGCCGGCGCGGAAGCGCAAAACAGGCGCCTGCCGCCTGCGAATAGGCGCGCTCAAGCACGCGGCGCCTGCGAACGATTAGAAATGTACTCCAGCGAGAGATCGCTGGAGTATTCTTTTGCAGCAAATACGGCGCGGGCAGACACGGACGGGCAAGGGCAGGCAAAGGCAGACACAGTCTGGCAAAGGCGGGCACAGGCAGGCAAGAGCTGGCGCAGGATTGGCGCTTATTGGCGCATCCTGGCGCTGGCTTGGCGTTTATTGGCACATCCTGGCGCGATTTGGCGCTTTGCAGCTCAAAAGGCCGGCAGGAAAGGCGCCCGCCCCACGCCTGCCCGCGCCCGACCGCGCCCGCCCGCGCCTGCCCGCGCTTTTGGGGCCGCCGCGAGCCCAAAATCCTCTGGCCGGCACAGAATCAGGGGATGGGCGGCCCCTGAAAAAGGACTTTTAAAAATTTTGATAAAAATTCGCGATAGAAAAAGTATATATTTATCAATTCAAAATCCTCACTGCTCGCAAGGCCATAAAAATGGTCAATTTTGACCTATATAATGAAAAACTGCTTGACGATAACCTTAATTTGGGGATTATCGCCAAGCAGTTTTGTTCTGCATAAGGCATAGTTTAAAAAATTGATAAATATATAAAATATGAAGTCGAATAATTTATCAATTTTTTAAAAACTCCTCCCCACATAAAAAAACACCTCCTCATTTAAAAAACTCCTCGTTTCCCGCTCCGCGAGGGAAGAGAAAGAGGAGAAAGTAGGTGTTTAAAAGCGTCGCGGCATCAAAGATTATGGTAAATGGCCGCGTCCAATAGGTTCTAGAGCTTTTCAGAGTCGAGGATTATGGTAAATGGCCCATGGTTGAGGAGCTCGACCTCCATTTCCTCGCCGAATGAGCCTGTCTGGACCACAGGTACGCGCTCGCGGCAGCGCTCAACTATATATTTGTAGAGCGCTTCTGCGTGCTCCGGGGAGCCCGCATCGACGAACGACGGCCTGTTGCCCTTCTTGCAATTTGCGTACAAAGTGAACTGCGACACCAGCAACAGGCCGCCGTCCACGTCCGCGAGCGCCAGGTTAGTCTTGCCGGCCGCGTCCATGTTTATACGCAGCTTAATCATCTTATCTACCATTTTGTCTGCGACAGCCTCGTCATCCGCGTCGCAGACCCCGATCAGCACCATGTAGCCGCGGCCGATCTTGCCGACGACTTCGCCGTCGACGGAAACGGAAGCGTGATCAACACGCTGAATTACAAATCTCATAAATATTTCCTTTCTGAAAAGGGGGCGGAGACCCGTCCCCTTGTTATAGCATAGCCTCCGCTCCGCCAGCCTTTGGCAGCGCTTCTTGGCGCTTTTTGGCGCTTTCCACCTGCGCTGCCTGCGGCAGCCGCGCTCCGCGCCTATAACGCTCCACGGATCGTCGCCTCTATCTGTGCCTGCGCCTCTTTCTGCTCGTGCTTATCCATCTTTTCTATATGCACGAGCGGATGCGCAGTTATCTTTATATGTGCAGGGTTCCAGGTGCCCTTTTCCTCAAAGAAGTGGTACGTGCCGTCTATGGTCACAGGCAGAATAGGCACCTTCGCCTTCTCGGCGAACTTGAAAGCGCCGGCCTTGAACTCTCCCATCTCGTGCTTCTGCGAGCGCGTGCCCTCCGGGAAGATGCACATGTTGAAGCCCATGTCCAGCATCTTCTTGGCTTCGCCCAGCGCCTTGATTGCCTCCTTCGGGTTGTTGCGGATCAGGTAGATGGAGCGCGAGTATTCGACTACGTCTGCCAGGATCTTGTATTTGCGCCACTCCTCCTTTGAGACATAGCCCATAGGGCAGTGGTCCTTCACCAGCCAGAGAGTGGCGCAGATATCTGCAAAGCTCTGGTGGTTGCTGTACAGCATGAAAGGTCCGTCCTCAGGCTTCGGAATATTTTCCTCGCCATGCACCTCATAAGTGAGCCCCAGAATCGGCGTTATGTTCTCCACCCAGCGCTTCTGACCGAAGCGGATCAGCTCCTTTTCACCCTCCAGGTCGCCCGCCTCGCGCAGTTTGTCGAGTTGCTTTTTCAGCGAAGTGAAGCGAAGAGTTTCTATATAGCCCCTGATGAATCTAGGTCCGGTCTTAAAAATGTTCATATGCATCCTCCAAATGTGGAAAGACGACAGTCCCCGTTATTAATCTTTAACGGGGACTGTCCCCCTTTTTTTCTACCCGCATTGTAGCATATTTTTACGTTACACAAAATAAGACAATAACAGACGCCGCTGTCCCCCGCCTTTGCGCACGGCGGGGGACAGCTTCGAGCGTCGGCGTTGAGTATCCGATCCCCGGCCGATGCTCTCAGGAGCTGAAGCTCCCGGCGTCTGTTGACGGCCTGTTGGATCTTTGCTCCTGGTTGAATCGCAATAAAAGTCCAAAGAAAAACAAACCGGCTTGCTATAATGGTAGTAACTTATGCGTGACAGGGTCGCCGTCCCGCAGCCGCCTCCAAAGCCTGCGGCGGCCATAAAAACTACCAAAAACTTTGAAGGATACGACCCGGCGCAGAAGTATATTTAATATGTACAAAGGGTTAGACGGATAATTGCTGTGAAAAGAATGAGAGGAACAGATTTATGAAGAGATTGAGATTTCTGGCGCTCGTGTTTTCGCTGGCACTGATAATACTGTGCATGCCGGCGAAGACCTATGCTGAGGATGGTTTCGTTGATGATCCCGGCAGGGAATACGGCGACGCTTTTTACACACTCGGAGAGGGAGGCATCCTGTTCTCCTGCTACGAATACGGTGAAGATGAAGCAGTAGTATACATGGCCGATGCTGGAATACAGGGAAAAGTCGTGATTCCGCCAACCATATATGATGCAGGAGATGAGAAGGACAGAACGATAGTCGGAATTATCTCGCCTGCGGAAGTGGATAAGGAAGAGTATTCGACAGGCCTGCACCACTACGAGGGTTATTCGTTTGGCGGAAACTACGACATAACCGAGCTGACCCTTCCGTCAACTATTAAGTTTATCGGTCAGGGAGCCCTGTATCAGCATGACAAGCTGAAGAAGGTAGTGTTCAACAGCGATAATGCTTCATCAGCGGATTATACTGTCGAAACATATGCATTCGGTCAGTGTACTGCTCTTACGGAGATCAGCTTTGGCCCTGATGATAACGCAATAGTAAAAGGTAATGCATTTTCTGACTGTACGGCACTGAAAACTATCACCTTCCCGGAAGCGGGAGATATCAGTACCAAGGCACTGGAGGGCTGCTTCAACCTTGAAGAAGTTATCAACGCACCGTATGGATTATATCTTTACCATAATTACAGCGACTTTTTTGAAGAAAACTGCCCTAAAAACAGCGAGGATGAGTATGTATTTAACCTCAGGAAAATCGTTTTCCCGGAAGGCTATGAAGAAATCACCGGAATAGAGCAGTCTGATATGCATTATCAAAAGGTCAGTACGCCTTATCTGAAAGATGTTACTTTACCATCAACAGCAGAGTATATTGAGGGTTTTGCATACACAGCAATAGAGTCGATTGACCTGCCTGAAGGTCTTATTGAGATTTCAGGGAGATGCTTTGACGGGTGTACAGCGCTCAGATCTGCGGATTTACCTGACTCGCTTAGAATTATAGGCGGCTATGCATTCAATGGCTGCAGCCAGCTTACAGGTTCAGCGACCCTGCCGAATCTTGAAGAGGTTGGAGATCATGCATTCGCAGGCTGCCATGATCTGAAATTATCAGTTAAGATAAATGGTATGATATATGGTCCGGAGTTTTATGACTCCGGTGTAACAGACGTTACCTTTACAGCGACCGATGATGAAAATGACTGGGTCTGCTACGAAAACAGACTCTTTCTTAAGTGCCCTGACCTGAAGAGCATCACAGTTCTTGGTGACCATACATACTTCAAGTCAGTGGACGGAGTTTTATATGCATCCTTCCCTAACGGGGAAGACGAGGGAACAGAAAGAGTCTGGGCACTGCTGAAATACCCTCCTGCAAAGAGCGGAGGCGATTACACGATCCCGTCCGATGTAACATACATAGCTGCATATGCGTTCGATGGATGCAGATTCAACAGCATACATATCCCGGTCACGGTAAAGGGATTCAGGAACAATCTGCAATATTATGATGAGGAAGGCCATAATCACGGTTATCCGTTCTGCTCAATGGCAAACAATGCTCCTGTTTATTATGTAAAGAACTCATATGTCGACAAAAGGTATGCTGCAGATTTCTATGAAAAGGACTATGATATCACTTTCAAGAATTACAGTAATCTGAAGACAGAAGCCGGACCGGACATCTCTATTAGCTATGACCTTGACGGCGGAGAGAATGCAGCCGGCAACCCGACGAGCATGATCGCCGGAGGATCGGTCACGCTGTCCGATCCAAAGAAAGCAGGTTATGAGTTTGCCGGATGGGAGCATCAGTATACAAACAAAGAGGGATATCCAGTTGAGAGGAGTATAGTAAAAGACGGCATCCTTACTCCGGTAAATGATGAGCTTGTAAAGGGCGTTAAGCTCCGCGCAAAGTGGCGCAAGGCCGGCGAGGATCAGGATCAGGATAAGCCTGTTACACCGACAGCACCGAGCGGACCTGTAGTAGGCAAGGTAG
>JAFYFK010000197.1 GCA_017543805.1 Bacillota bacterium
CAATTCTATGGTAATACTTGGGATATAACTGCGCAACTTGCAAATAAAAACAACTCGCTTTTTGAGTTGTTTTCATTGCCTGTATATTACTTTAAGTTTCAGCAGATGACAAGAGTTCCGTTAACGTCCGGCAGCGGCATGGCATGAAGCTTTTCCCCGAGCACGGCCTCGTAGCGGACGACGGCTTTTGATACTCCCGGAAGCGACGGCGACGAATAATCGTGCAGAAAAATCATCCCGCCTGGCGAAAGACGCGGATAAAAATACGCGAGCCCCGCATAGCTGCTCTCCTCGAGGTCCACGTCCAGAGATACGAAGGCAAACTCCTCCGCTATGTCGTTTGCGGTCTCGGGAAACCAGCCCTTGCGGATGACGACCTGCTCCGGGTGCGGCATGCGCTTAAGGACCATATCTTCAGCGGTGTTTCTGTGAGCTTCTGCGAACATGCTTCCGGTTTTTCCTTCCGACTCCGCCTCTTTTTCGTCAAAGCCCTCGAAGCTGTCGAAGAGATAAAGCTTCCGATCCGGCATAAGGGCGTTTATGCAGCGCGCGAAGGCTCCTTTGTAGACGCCCAGCTCGGCTGCGGCTCCTCTTACGGATTCAAGCCGGCGGGCAGCCTGCACGAGCGCAGCCACTCTCACCCAATCGTTTTCCATGTCTTTTTCCCCGAGCAGGGGCGATGAAGTCCATTCGGGCGTCCGCACTGCGCGGACAGATCCGCGGAGATGTTCGGCGGCGTTTTCCCCAAGTATTCCAACGGCATTGTCATAAGACCTGTTTATGTCCACAAGCCTGAAATGATTCCTGAGAAACAGAATACGCTCGGGATCAAAGCCAAGCTCCGCACATTTTTCAGAGATCTCCCCGCTCTGTCTGGCGCTGACTATAATAAAGCTGTCGCCGTCCCAGCGGACGTCCTCAGGCAGAAGCACAGGCTTTCCCATAAACTCAGGGCCGGATGGAAAACTGTCGATAAATGCATGTATATCCTTTGGGTCGACACCGTATTCCTGCAGCTCGGAAGCGCCGCAGCCCGTCCCCCAGACGTATATTTTCATAAGACATCCTCCAGCTGTTTCAGCAGTATCCAGCTTCCGTACCCCGTTGTTTTCGGGTCATACTCCAAACCGCAGTCCAAGGCCGCCGCTCCGACGCTTGAGGACTCGCTCTTAATGCGTTCTTCAAGGCTCCCGTACACGAAGATGCTTTCCGCGACGAAGCTCTTAAGCTCTTTTTTTCGGTCTTCTTCGGAAAGAACGGAAAAGCCGTGCGCCGTGACGAAAGCCCTGAAAGCATCCGGCTGAAGCAGCCCGCCCGCGGCGATCCTGCCGCTGCATCCCGGCATCGAAGCTTCAGCACTCAGGGCGCTTAGCAGCAGTTTTCCGCCTGGCTTCAATACCCTTTCGGCCTCGGACAGCGCGGCCTCGGGATCTTCAAGGAGCGTAACGACGCATTCCATAAGCACCGCGTCAAAGCTGCGGTCCGGATACGGCAGCGCGGCAGCGTCCGCGCAGATAAGATCCGCATTCGGGACTGCCCTGCGGGCAATGCCCAGCGCCGTTTCGGAAATATCGGCCCCGAACGGGACGATCCCGAATCTTCTGGCAAGCGCCGCGAGGCTGCTCCCTGTCCCGCAGCCTATATCGAGAAGACGGTCCCCTGCTTTAAGCCCCGCCTTTTCCGCGATATCGAGCGTCAGCTCCGTTCCTCCCGGATGGAGCGAGATATCAGGCGAAAGCATCTTCAAAGCTCCCTACCCTGATGATCTCAGAGCCGCAGGCGCCGTTTATGCGGCTTCTGACCTCGCATGCAAGCGCATAGCGGCGTTTTGCCGAGGCGAGCGCCTCGGGTTCGTTAAAGCTCTGAAGCTTAAACGAAAACCTCTGTTCGACGGTGACCGGAAGCTCTCCCTTTCTGCATTTGTCGGCAATAAAGACCACCGCAGCCTCGTTTATCTCCGGGCTGTCGAGCTCCTTATGCTGGCGGATCACCTCCGAGACTTCGGGATAACCGAGCTCCTCCAGATATTCTGCGCCGACTTTTTCGTGCTCCGGCGCAAAACGCGCTACGTCGTGCAGCAGAGCCGCGGCTTCGACGAGCTTCAGGTCCAGCGGGGCTTCCGGGCGCGCAGCGTTCAGCGCCGACGCTATGCGAAGCGCCTCGTCCCGCACTGCCATGCAGTGGCGGACGACGCTGTCGGATGTCAGATCCGACGCGTAAAGAAGAGCCGTGCAAAGTTCCTCGTCCGGCGGCGGAGAAGGCAGCAGACCTATTGCCTCCGGACATACGGAGAGCGCGAAGCCCGGTGCTTCCTGCTCCAGAACGGTATATGAGCCGTACGGAAGGCGGAAGCTCCGAAGCTCGTAAGGCGACCTCCCCGTCAGAGCGCAGAGCGCAAGGCAAAAAACGGTCGTATGAGCGACGATCGCTATATTCCCGGTAGAATTATCGACCGCGGCGTAAAGTCCTCTTAAAAAGCGTTTCTGAGCCTCCTCGTAGGGTTCCTGACCGGGGATGGGGATGCTCGCGTCCACGCGGGTCTCGTAGAGATCAGGCCAGCGGAGCTTTATCTCTTCAAAGCTGTGTCCGTCCCAGATCCCGGCATCGAGCTCCGTAAGATCATCGTATACAGAAAGGGTCTTTTCCGCCGCGCCTGCCGCATTTAAGGCGGAAAGTATAGGTTCGGCCGTTTCCCTTGCCCTTGCAAGAGGACTACAGAACACGGCATTCAGTAACCATCCCTCAGATTCCTTGCCAAGCAGGCTTGCCTGCAGTTTTCCGAGAGTTCCCAGAGGAAGGTCCGTCCTTCCGAGGCACCAGCGCCCGTCATCCGGGAAATCCGGTTTTCCGTGACGTACCAGATATATCTTTCTCATCGGAAGATCCCTTCAAAATACTTTTCAAAAAGCCCGGCGGCGCCTTCGCGCAGCTCGTCCTCGAATTTTTCATACAGATCCAGGAAGCTGCGCCCCTCATCCGTCAGATGGCTCTTCCCTCCGCCGGCTCCGCCCTGCGTGCGTTTTATGAGCGGACCGCTCAGCTGCGATTCGAGATTCCTGATTATATTCCAGCCGGAGGAATACGAAAGCTGCATCCGCGTGCAGGCCGTACGCACGGAGCCGGTCTCGTCGATCTGCTTAAGGAGCATGGCCACGCGGCTGTCGAAGAACACCGTTTCCTTCGCGAGCCCCAGATTTACGACCGGGCGCACCAGCTGCTCGTTGTGGTATTTTAGCAGGGCTTTGTAATCGTCCGGAGTGTCCGCGTCGTGGAGTATGCCAGCATCCTCCACGGGGATCTCATCAATGTGGTAGGTGCAGCGCGAAAGAGCCCCCTTGAGGCCGCCTTCGCCCCCGTCGGCAAGGATTATATCGATAAGATGTGTGGAGATCATTATAGGATGCCCGTCTTTTCCGCCGCAGACAGGCTTTGCGAGATCCGCCCTGGAAGCCATGATCTTCATCACGGTGTCGTAGGTGAAAAGCGGTATGTCGACCGGCGTAAAGAGGACGCGGTCGCATTTATCCTTAAGATATTCGAGGCCGATCTTGACCGAATCGAACATCTGCGTGGTCTCATAGTTTTCGTTTCGAAGAAATATGATGCCCTGGTTGGAAAGATGGCGCTCGAGCGTCACGGCGTTGTAGCCGGTCACCATGACGATGCGGTCTATCCCCGCCTGCTGGAAGGTCGCGACTATGCGCTGCGCTATCGAGATGGAACCGATGTTGAGCAGGGGCTTGAAATCCCCCATGCGGGAGGACATCCCCGCCGCCGTTATGAGAGCCGCTGTCTGCATAGCTTACCTCCGTTTTACCGATACTGATATTATAGCATACACTTGTAAAAAGGTGGCAGCCACATTATTTAAAGCACAACAAAACCCCGCATAGTGCGGGGCTTCATGCGTTTTTCGTGTTTTGACTATCAGGGCTTTACAACCCCTGCAGGAAGCGGCGGTCTCCAGGAAGTCATATACTGCTCTTGTGTTATAACATGAATATCCTGAACGTACTGCCCGGGATACCTCACCTTTACGACAAAGCGCTGCTCTCCGCAGGAGCATTTCTGCTGTTCCCATACGTATACAGGGTTTGCGCAATTGTTCCACCATTCCTGCGTCTGAACTACCATATACCAGTTGTGCTCGTGTCCGCAGCCTCCCGCAACGGCGCTCAGAGCCTCAGGAGGAAGCTCAAGGTCGTTTTCCATTGCAAGCTGGATCAGATCCGCAGCATTAGCGCACGCCCCTGCTTTTTCCTGCAGCTCTGCCGGAAACTTGGAAACATAATCGTCGATCTTAAATGCCATATCCATACCGCCTTTCAAATAAGGTTTTAATTTAACCTTGCAATATCCTAATAATAATATATTCGGGCAGATCTGTAAATGAAAACCCGCCGCAAAGAGCTTCAGAAAGGCGTCAGGTTTGTCCAGCCCTCCAAAGCCTCCGCTATCCTCCTGTGCCATCCGTTTTCAAAAAAGAGGCATTTAGCGGGATCCGGAGCCGCAAGGTCAAGAGGCTCTCCGGAGTGCAGCCCGCCGAGCGCCCGGCAGCCGCCCGCGCAGAGCTCGAAATACCCGCAGGAAGCGCATTTCCCGTTGTGCATGCGTATATCCTCCGCCGTAAGGCAGATCGTATCCCAGAGTGCGCCTCCGTTCAGAAATTCCCTCAGCGACTTTCGATGAAGGTTTCCAAAGCTTATCCCGTGCTCCGCAAAGTAGCCGGACATCTGAAGGCAGGGCACCGCCTCTCCCGACGAGCTTACGGCGAGCATGCGCCTGATATCCGCGCAGGCTGGGTGCATCGGATCGTACTTTCCGCACGGCATCATCACCGGCACGATGCGGTATGTCTTATTGCGCGCGCAGATATCGGCAAACTGCCAGACCGCAAGATCGATATCAAGACCGCTTGCGGCGTATTCCCTGACAAAGCGAAGCATCTCCTCGTAATATTCCTCTACGGAAAGGGACGCGCCTTTCGCGTTCTTTTCCCAGCGCGGCGCCTCCGTAGTGCGGATAACGCGCATCTCGGAAACGCCCGTTTCAGCCAGCAGGCGCGCAGTAGGCAGCAGAGCTCCGACGTTCCTGCGGTTGGCCTGCGTCTGCACCTTTACGGAAAAAGCGTTTTCGACGCAGAGACGGATAGCTTTAAGCGTGCGTTCCTCCGCTCCCTGAAAGCTTCGCATCCAGTCGTGATACCCTATCCCGTCAAAGGATATCTTTATCAGGGGCCTGCAGCCTATGGACTTCATCAGATCCAGCACGCCCTGAGTTATAAAATATCCGTTGGTATTGAGCTCCTCGACGTACATTCCCCGCGCGTGGATCTCCTTGAGGATGTCCGCAAAACGCCCGTGCGCCATGGGTTCTCCCCCTGTAAGCGTCACGGCGTTTACGCCGCAGTCAGCGCACTCGTCAAGCAGCCGGCATAGCTCCTCAAAGTCCCATTCGGACATAAGCGGAGCGTTGTCCGCCGCGTTAAAGCAGTGCAGGCAGTTGTAATTGCACTTTCCCGTGATCATCAGGATCATCTTCGGCATGTAATTGTTATCGAACTTTCTGGCCACGGACCAGGATGAGGGCTCTTCGCCCTCCCTGCAGGGGACTATCATGCCGAAATCAAGAAGCTTTTGAATAGTATCGTTCAGAGGCAGGTCGTTATGCCCGTCGCACAGCAGCAGGGTGACATACTCCGAAAAGCGCAGAGGCTTAGCGTACGCTTCGCCTTTTCTGTAATATGCGAACGGCGCGTCCTTCCAGCCGCGCAGCGCGACCGTTTCCGACAGTCTGTAAAACATCATTCACCCTCAAGGCGCTGCCGCGCCACCAGTTCAGCGAAGGCGCCGCCTTTTGCTATCAGCTCGTCGTAGCTGCCGTCTTCGATTATTTTTCCGTTGTCCAGGACCAGAATGCGGTCGCAGTGCTTTATCGTAGACAGGCGGTGCGCTACGACTATCCGTGTGCAGCCCATGCGGTCGAGGGCTTCGGACACCTTCCTCTGCGTCTTATTGTCCAGCGCGCTGGTAGCTTCGTCCATAAACAGGATCTTCGGTTTGGGAGCGACAGCTCGGGCTATCATGAGCCGCTGCTTCTGGCCGCCTGATATGCCGCCCTGGCCCTCGGAGATCATGGTGTGCATGCCCATGGGCATGGCGCGGATATCGTCCGCAATACCGGCTGTCTCCGCGGCCTCCCAGGCCTCTTCCTCGCTCATCTGAGGCGCCGTCATCGCGATGTTGGAATATATGTCGCCCTGGAAAAGGCCTCCGGTCTGAAGCACCGTGCCTATATGTTTTCTGAGCGATGAAACGTCGAGCGTCGTTATGTCTTTTCCGTCGTAGGATATTATGCCCTTTTCCGGAGTCTCAAAGCCCAGCAGCAGGCGGATCAGCGTGGATTTTCCGCAGCCGGTCTTCCCTGTGACCGCCACGTATTCCCCGGGAGAAATATTAAGAGATATATCATCCAAAAGATACGGAGATTTTTCGCTGTACCGGAAGTACACATGCTCGAGCCTTATCCCTCCGGAAAGCTTCGTCACGATCTGCCTGCCCTCGGTGACCTCCGGCTCCGTCAGAAGGAAGGGCTCCGCAACATCCAGAGTAGCGCGGACCGACGCGAAGGAATAGGTCATCGAGGCAAGGGACATAAAAGCCCCCATCAGGGCTCCGTAGGCCGCGGTAAAGGCGTAGTACGAGGATTGGCTCACTCCGCTCTTTACGGCAAGAAAACACATCACGATACCCGAAACCAGCGAGATCGCGCTGCTTACGGTACTGCTGAGCTTTATGACAAACGGAGGATCGTACCGCAGAGCCGCGCTGTCCGCGTGGATTTCAAGCCAGCGGGCAAATACGCGTTTTTCAGCGCCGGTCAGCTTTATCTTCTGTATGCCGGAGATCGTCGCGTAGGTCATACCGCTCTCCCTTGCGACAGCCTCCATCTGCTGCCTTTCCACGCGTATAGCGGTAAATGTGGAGACAGCGGTAAAGGCTACGGTGACCAATATTGTTATGAATGACGGCAACGCCAGCGACGGAGCATATTCGTAGATCTGCCCTATATAAAGCAGCGAAAACACCGACGTGAGCGCGGTCGACATCACCATGCCCTGAAGAAGAGAGCACAGAGAATAGACGCTGCTCGCCCTGCTGAGCAGCTCGCCCGGGCTGTAACGGCGGAAAAACTGCGTGGGAAGCGACAGGATGCGCATAAACATAGACGATTCCACCGCAAGCCTGGTCTTGGTCTCAAGGCGGTTCATGAGAAGCTCGCGCGTACTGCTGATAAGCTGCGAGGATACCGCTATCGCGACCAGACAGATGACCGCGCCCGCCAGCGCGCTGCGGTTTGAGGATGCCAGCACGGGACCGGTCAGCACCCTTATTATCCTCGTCGACACTATGCCCAAAGCCGTCATTACGAACGCGATAACGGCGATGCTGGCGATATCCCTCACACTGAGGCAGTCCTTCATGAACAGGAGCAGGTCGGGAATGCCGATCTTTCGCATGGGAAGAGGATGGTAGAAGCAGAAAGCCTCTTCCTCAAACAGGTCCTCGTTTTTCCGGCTGACCCGCACGCGCTCTCCGCCGGAAGGATCACGGAACATAAATACGCCGAGCTTTCCGGGCAGCAGCGCGACAGGAGTGCCGCCGTCCTTCATAAATGCCAGCACCGGACCGTAAGCGTCACGGTACCATCCGGGGGTAAGCCGGATGCTTCGACGCATAAATCCTCTCTGGCGGAGCGCATATGAAAGCTGCTCGTCCGGGTCCGTAATGTCTTCCGGTATGTGAACGCTGTCAAGGTGGTAATACCTCAGGATCTCGTCGATGACGTTCTCCGTTATCTGCCGGTCGTCATGCAGATCCTGCGCAGTTTTACGTCCGAGGACAGAGCCCGCGGCGCGCACAAAAGCGTCCTCGAGCATCTGCTCGTCTTTCTCACGCCGTTCTTTTATCTGATCGCTGATAATGCCCATATTTCGTAACAGTCTATTCGTTGGCGATAAGGTCGGCGTATACGCCGCCCTTCTGAATAAGTTCTTTATGCGTTCCGCGTTCTGCCACACTGCCGTTCTCCAGCACTATAATCTCGTCGCAGTCTCGTATGGTCGAGAGCCTGTGCGCGATGACAAGGCAGCTTATTCCGCGGTCTCTTATGGCGGACATCACCCTGCTCTCGGTCACGGCGTCCAGCGCGGAAGTCGCTTCGTCCAGAATGATGATGATAGGATCCTGCGCAAGCACCCGAGCTATCTCAAGGCGCTGCTTCTGACCGCCGGACAGATTGCTGCCGCCGCTGTGTATCCTCTGCCTGTAGCCCTCCGGGAGCCGGGTTATATCGTCGTGTATCTGAGCGTCCCTCGCAGCCATGATCACTTCGAAATCAAGTATGCTCTTATCCCACATGCGGATATTGGCCGAAACGCTGTCCTCAAAAAGTATGATATCCTGATCCACCATCGCTACAGAGCCGGTAACGGTCTCCCTGGGATATGCCGAACGGGGCTTTCCGTCGAAGAGGATCTCGCCCTCCCAGGGCTGATACAGCCCGGTGATGAGCTTTGCGACAGTAGATTTTCCGCAGCCCGACGCACCGACGAGCGCAACGTAGGAACCGGTCTTCATGTCGAGAGAAAAGTCCTTCAGCACAGGGTCCTCAAGGCGGGAATAACCGAAGGTGACGTTGCGGAGCGTAAGAGCGCCTCCAAGCTTTCCCGGGGAATCCTCAGCTGAAGCATCCTGCTGCAGCACGCTGTCTTCGGGATATTCGAAGACGTCATCCACCCGCTCCATTCTGGTGCGAAGCTCCTGCAGCTTCTGTCCCGCGCTGATAAACGAAGACGCGGGGGACATGAAGGACGTAAGGAAGCCCTGAAACATCATGACGCCGCCGAGAGTATAGCGGCCCTCGAATATCAGGATGATGCCGAATACCAGAATGGCGTAATTGGCGAGAGTGCTCAGAAGCTGCAGTACCATGCCGTACGTAAAATCGACCCGCACGTTCTCCATGTTCTGAGTATTGACTCTGGCCTGATATCCTGCCCATTTTCCGAAATAAGCTTCCTCGGCTCCGCTGGATTTGATCGTCTCGATCATGTCGATCCCGGAAGCCTCAATGGCGCCCTTCATGGCCTCGTCGCGCATTTTTCTGCGGGTTATGTTGACGCGTCTTTTTGAAAGAAATGCCGAAAGTACCGCGTTAAGCAGCAGCACGGTAATGCCGATCGCCGTAAGGAGCACGGACTGGCGCAGCATCAGTACAAGGTAGACGAGCATCATCCCGGAATTCAGAAGAAGCGGCGCAAAGGTGGTGATGAGCTCCTGAGCCATGCCGCCGTTCATTCCGACGCGCGACTGAATATCGCCCGCCATGCGCTGCGAGAAGAAGGTCATGGGCTTGCGCAGCACGTTCCACATCATCGCGGTCGTACCGACCATCTCCATCTTGCCGTTCAGCCGGAGCGTGGTTATCGACTGCACCCACATGACGGCGATCTGCACTGCGGCAAGAACGATCATCAAAGCGGTATACGGATAAAGCCATTCGGGATTCCGCCCGGTGAGCAGCCGGTCCATGAAAACTCTCGATGCAGCCGAATTCACGATGCCGAAGAGATAGAGAAAAGCAGTCGTCAGCATCGAAAACGCGACGGCCGCGCCGGCGCCGCGCATACGCTCCGCAGCAAATTCGACTACGGAGCTGCGCTTTCCCGAAGGCTTGAAATCCTCGGAGGGTAACGGCAGCAGAACTATCCCCGAATAAGAGCGCTTGAATTCCTCCCAGGGGAGCTTTACGGTTCCGCGGGCGGGGTCGTTAAGGTAAGCAAAATCTCCGCGGAAGCCGTCGAGCACCACGAAATGATTCATGTTCCAATAGATTATGCAGGGGAAAGTGCCGTTTTCGCGCAGGGCCTCGGGCTTCTTTCCGAAGGCTTTTACGGAAAAACCGTATTTTTCGGCCGCGCGGTAAATTTTATCCGCCTTCGACCCGTTCCTGGACACGCCGCAGTCAAAGCGCACCTGTTCCAGAGGTACCCATTTTCCGTAATAGGCCATGACCATGGCAAGAGCGGCGGCTCCGCACTCCAAAGCCTCCATCTGCATCACGACGGGGACCTTCGCCACGCCTTTTGTTACAGGCTTTTTGATACGCGACACCACTGCGATCACCTGCTCTCGGTCAGAAACGATATCGGCTTTAAGCGCTCGGTGATAATGCGCGCTTCGTATTTTCCGTCGGAAAGCGGGACTTTGGCAAGCCCGACGGGTCTTCCCATATCGTCCTCTTCGACTGCGCTGATGGCATATTCCTGTCCGTCGATCTCCGCGATCATCCCCTCTTCGATGTTCTGCACGCCGTACGGGACGAGACGCGCCGTGCCGTTTTCCACGTTCGCAAGCGCCTCCGTGCTGCTTTCTATGGTCCCGATGCAGGCCCATACGATAAGAGAGAGCACAAGCAGTATCGCAGCGGTCAGAAGCACCCATGTCGCGGGGTTCGTGACGCGCAGATAGTCCGTCAGCTGCTCCGGCGAAGCGATTTTTTTGCGTGATCCGTCTTTTTTATTGTTTGTTTTATCCATAATTTCCACCTGACAGATTATTTTATCATGGCGGAGATTTTCGTTCCATACAAAAACGTCCCTGCGACGGCCATTTGGTCCTGACGCAGGGGGAATAAATCAATATAATTTAATAGAGCAGCAGCACGTTTGCGGGCGCTGTGCCGAGCTCAAGCTCTTTGCTTTTTGGCCGGTTCTCCTTTGTAAGACGCCACCAGACGTCCGGCGTGCCTTCCTTTTGCCCCTCATAGCGGAACGCGATTATGTCCTCAAAAGGCTCCTCCACCAGATTCGTGATATGCACCGGATAACGGTTCTGCGCGGCCTTTGCGCCGAAATAATGCGCGCGTATGCCCACGGCCTTAAGACCGTCCTTAACGGGCTTTGAGGTCGTGAGGCGTATGCCCCAGTCCGGCACGAAGACCTCGTATTCACCGGTCTTTTCCGCTGCAGCGATGTTCTTGCAGCCTGTCATGGCAGCGCCTGCGACGCTTCCCGGATCGGCAAAGAGTTGCTTCGTCGGCATGTGGGACAGAATACTTCCGCTGTCCATAAGCGCCAGCGTATCGCAGAGCTTATAGGCTTCGTCGCGGCTGTGTGTGACCGCGATCGATACTCCTCCAAAATCCGCGAGCATCCCCTTCATCTCCACGAGAAGCTTTTCGCGAAGCTGGGTATCCAGCGCCGAGAACGGTTCGTCCAGCATTAAAAGCTTCGGACGGTTTACGAGTATGCGGGCAAGCGCGACTCTCTGCTGCTGCCCTCCCGAAAGCTGCGCAGGATACCTGGCCTCGAGCCCGGAAAGCTGCATGGTCTCCAGAGTCTCCGCACAGATGCGCTCGCGCCCGGCCTTGTCCTTTTCCCGCACCAGGCCGCACATGATGTTCTGCTTTACGGTCATGTTCGGAAACAGGGCATAGTTCTGGAACAGATATCCGACATGCCTCTCCTGCGGCTTTAGATTTATCTTTTTTTCGGAATCGTAAAGCGTGACCCCGTCAAGCACTATCCTACCACTGTCAGGGCGCACTATGCCGGCTATGCACTTGAGCGTCATGCTCTTTCCGCAGCCGGAAGCGCCGAGTATGCCCATAACGCCGTCACGGGCTTCAAACTCTACGCCGAGCTCGAAATTTTCAAGCTTTTTACGGATGTCCACATAAAGACTCATCTGCGGACCTCCTTTCCGTTCCGCTTTTCGAGCATATTTACGGCAAGCAGCACCACGGTCGAGATCGCGAGATTGACAAGCACCCAGAACATGGCGCTCTTTTCGTCGTCGATGCGCCAGTACTGGTAGACCGAGGTCGATATCGTTGCGGTCTTGCCGGGCGTGTATCCGATGAGCATGCTCGTTGCGCCGTACTCTCCGAGCGCCCTCGCAAAGGCCAGCACCGTGCCGGCTATTATCCCCTGCCTGCAGTACGGCATGCGAATGCGCCAGAAGATATAGCTGTTGGAAAGCCCCAGCGTCTGGCCGGAATAGGCCAGAGTGTCGTCGAAGCTCTCAAACGCGCCGCGCGCGGTGCGGTACATGAGCGGGAACGCTACGACAGCCGCCGCGATAATGCCGCCGTACCAGGTCATTACAAACTTGATCCCGTAATTGGCCAGGAATATGCCCAGCGGCCTCTTGACGCCGAAGACGAGCAGCAGAAAATAGCCCACGACTGTGGGCGGAAGCACCATCGGAAGGGTCAGGAAAACGTCCAGAATGCCCTTTATGACCCGGGGAAGCTTAGCCACGTAATACGCGAAGAATATCCCCGCGAAGAACACTAATATGCTGCTGACCGCCGCTATGCGGAGCGAATTGTATAAGGGATACCAGTCCATAGTTTAACGTTTATTTTACAGGCGCAAAACCAACTTCTTCGAATACTGCCATTGCGTCGGGACCGGTCAGATAGTCTAGGAACGCCCTGGCGGCTTCCGCCTGCGACGCTGTCTTGAGGACTGCCGCCGGATAGATGACCTGTCCGCACATTTCCTTGGTGGCGTAATCCACGGTCTCGAGTCCGGCAGAAAACGCGTCTGTGCAGTATACGACGCCGCAGTCAACGCTCGCCTGTTTTACCTGTGTGGTAACTTCCTTGACATTGCTGCCGTAGGTGATTACGCCCTTGCCTGCAAGCTCTTCTTCGCTGAGCTCGTAGAAGGCGAGGATCTTCTGGGTATACTGGCCTACAGGAACGTCGGCGTTGCCCATGGCAAAGAGTATGTCGCCGGCCTTCAGATGCTCAGCCAGATCGTCAAAGCTCTCTATTCCCTTGGGATTGCCGTCAGGAACGCAGAGCGTGACCCTGTTCTCGAGCAGGTTGATGCGGGTATCGGTATCGACAAAGTCGAGTCCGTCGGTGTTGACCTCGGCACTGGCGTTGATGTCGAGCTGGTTCATCTGCTTCTGCCCGGCGGAGATAAAGAGGTCGCATTCGGCGCCTTCCTGGATCTGGGTCTTCAGGGTTCCGGAGGAGGCGAAGTTGTATGTCAGGTTGACGTTGGGCGCCACGGACTTGTACAGATCCGCGATCTTCGTGAGTGTCTCCGTCATGGAAGCGGCCGCAAACACGATCACCTCTACGGGTTCAGCTGCAGGCTCTTCCTGTGCAGGTTCCTCAGTCTTTGCGGGCTCCTGCGCAGGCGCCGGAGCGGGTTCGCTCGTCTGCTTACCGCCGCAGGCCGCAAGGCCTAACACAAGAACAGCAGCAAGCAGGACTGCAAGCAGTTTTCTTACATTGC
>JAFYFK010000198.1 GCA_017543805.1 Bacillota bacterium
CAGCGAAGGCTGCCCGACCCGCCGCAAGACGCTTGTGGATAAGGGCGTCCTTAAAGAGATCCTTCACAATTCCAAGAGCGCTGCACGCATGGGGACCGAAAGCACCGGCAACGGTTTTGCCGGCGGCATCGCTCCGATGGGGTGCTGCATAGTCCCGGGAGACAAGAGCCTGGAAGAGCTTTGCTCGGATATGGGCGAAGGCCTTGTCGTTACCGAGCTTCAGGGCCTGCACGCCGGACTTGACCACGTTACCGCGGATTTCTCGCTGCAGTGCCAGGGCTATCTTGTCAAAGACGGAAAGAGAGAAAGGAGCGTGTCGCTCATCACTGTGGCCGGCAATTTCCTCGACCTTATGAAGCATGTCGTCGCCGTCGGTTCCGACCTCGACTGGAAATACCGCACTGTCGCCGCGCCGAGCATCGCCTTCGAAAGCATTGCCGTAAGCGGCGAGTAGCAGGAACTGAAGGGCGGGCGATCAGAGATGACAGTTAATAACGAAAACGCTAAAACCATATATCTCGCCGGAGGCTGCTTCTGGGGGATGCAGAAATTCCTCGATCAGTTTGACGGCGTGCTGGGAACGGAAGTGGGCTATGCCAACGGTCCTGACAGGGCTCCGAGCTACGAGGACGTCTGCGCCAGCAGCGGCCACGCGGAGACCGTAAAGGTCGATTACGACGAAAGCCGCATCACGCTCACAGAACTGCTGAACTACTACTTTATGGTGATAGACCCTCTGTCCATAAACCGGCAGGGGGCAGACATCGGCATACAGTACCGGACCGGCATCTATTACACGGACGACAGCCAGCTGCCAGAGATAGAAACGGTTTATAAACGCGAAGAAGAGAAGGCGGGGGCGCCTCTGGAAGTCCAGCTGGAGCCGCTGAAGAATTTCTTCTCCGCCGAGGAATACCACCAGAAATACCTCGAAAAGAACCCCGGCGGCTACTGCCACATCCCGCAGAAGTATTACCAGCTCGGCAAAAAATAGTCGGACATAAAACATAGAAAAAGGCATTTTCCCGAACGGGAAGGTGTCTTTTAATTTTTTGCAGTCTATGTAGCCCCTGGCACAAAAATGGTACAGGGTCATCCGTATAATTAAGACAGATAAAGAACCTGAACAAGGATAGGAGGCCGCAAAATGAAAAAGAGAGTTTTTCTGGATATGGACGGAGTCCTTTGCGAGTACAAGGCGGAAGCAAGCGTTGAGGATATGGAGGAAAAGGGTTATTTCCGCAGCCTGCGCCCAAGGCCCGCCATGATAGAAGCCGTTAAATATCTTCTTGAGAATACTGACGCTGAAGTGTTCGTTCTTTCCGCAGTGCTGCCGCAGATAAAGACCGATGCGACCGCGGACAAGAACGCCTGGCTCAACGAGCATCTCCCCATGATAGATCAGGCTCACCGGATATTCCCGGTATGCGGAACTGACAAGGCTGAGGCTGCCGGAGGCGTCACAAAGGGAGACGTCTTATTTGACGACTACTCAGCCAATCTCGCCGGATGGCACAGCGCCGGCGGAACCGCAGTCAAGATACTCAACGAGGTCAACGGAAAGAACCGGACCTTCACTTCCGGCCCCAGGCTCCGCGTCAGCAGGAGAGAAGACCTTTATGAAACTTTGAGAATGATTTCCTGATCAGCCGATGGAAAGAACAGGCCCTCTGCGATATAATTATAACAATAACTGTTTAAAACGCGTCGAGGGTGACCACAGATGAGCATGACCGAAAAAACGTATTCTACCCCGAAAGGCACAATACATTACCGGATCAGCGCCGAGCCGCGCGGGTCCGGTGTTTCGCTTGTGTTTTTGCCCGGACTTACCGCGGATCACAGGCTGTTTGAGAAGCAGACAGTGTATTTTGACGGGAAATATCCCGTATTCGTATGGGACGCGCCCGGTCACGCATCGTCGTATCCTTTTGAGATGGATTTCAGCCTGGCGGATAAGGCGAAATGGCTTAACGGGATCCTCGAAGCTGAAGGATTTGACGAGCCGGTCATAATCGGACAGTCCATGGGCGGTTACGTAGGGCAGATGTATTCGCAGCTTTTTCCGGAAAAGCTGAAAGGCTTCATTTCGATCGATTCCGCGCCGCTGCAGAGACGCTACGTGACCGCGGCCGAGATTTGGCTTCTGAAGAGGATGGAACCGGTGTACCGGCATTATCCGTGGAAACTGCTCCTTAAGCAGGGAAGCAGCGGTGTGGCAACTTCCATGTACGGACGGAAGCTTATGCGCAGCATGATGATGACGTACGACGGCGACCAGAAGAGGTACGCAGAACTTGCGGGGCATGGGTACCGCATCCTTGCGGAGGCGATGGAAGCGGACCTCCCGTATGAGATCAAATGCCCGGCTCTCTTGATATGCGGGGAAAAAGACCAGGCCGGGTCATGCAAAAGATACTGCAGGAAATGGCACGAGGTGTCCGGCATCCCGCTTGTATGGATAAAAGGCGCCGGGCATAATTCGAACACGGACGAACCTGAAATGATAAACAGACTTATAGAAGAATTTGTCGGAAAGCTGGAACTGTAGCGTAAACGGGAGGAAAACGAAAATGGAATTACTGGATATTATAAAGAAACGCAGAAGCGTGCGCACCTTCGACGGCAGAGTGCTTGAAGAGGTCGACAGGCATAAAATAGAGAAATTTATTGAGGATGTCCCTAACCCCTACGGCATACCGGTGAGATTCGTCCTGCTCGACGCGGAGGAAAAAGGACTGTCCAGTCCTGTC
>JAFYFK010000199.1 GCA_017543805.1 Bacillota bacterium
CCCAACTTTACGATACACGAAAATCTTGTATGGTCAATTTATGATGAATATCAGGAGCTCGCGAAGAACCCGATCGAGATCAGAAACGGCACGGTGCGCATTCCTGACGGCATAGGGCTTGGCAACGAGCTTTCCGAATATGCGCTGTCTCACTGCGAGTTTATTACTGTTAATTAATTATTGTTATATAATTTAAAAAACGTACTTATGTTAAATACCAAAAAAGGAGAAGTGAAAAATGAATCCTATGGCACTCCGGTGCAGCGACAAGGACAACGTAGCCGTGCTGTTTGAGGAAAACGTAACAGCAGGCACTGATGTGGACGTAAGGGATAAACGCGGAAATACCATGGTCATTAAGATCAATGAGGCCATTCCCTACGGGCATAAGCTTGCATTGGCCGCAATTGCGAAAGGTGAGGACATTATCAAGTACGGCGAATCCATCGGGATCGCGACGCGGGACATCGCCCCCGGAGACTATGTTCACATCCACAACATGGACAGCAAGCGCGGCCGCGGCGACTGGAAGGAGTAAACGATATGGAATTCATGGGATATGTAAGAGAAAACGGCAGGGTAGGCTCCAGAAACCACGTAGCCGTCATCCCCAGCGTAAACTGCGCCAACGAGGTCGCTAAGAGGATAGCCGCGGCGGTGCCCAACACGCGGTCGCTGAACCATCACCAGGGCTGCTGCGAGCTCCCGCCGGATCTCGACAGGGTGACGCTGTCCCTGACCGGTCTCGGAATGAGCCCCAATGTCGGAGCGGTGCTTATAGTCAGTCTGGGGTGCGAGGGTACGGACGTCGATTATATGGCACAGCACATAGCGGAGACCGGCAAAAGCGTGGAGGTCATCCGCATTCAGGAACTTGGCGGGACCCGGGTCTCCATTGAGAAGGGAACTGAGATCGCTCAGAAACTGGCAGACAAGATAGCCCCGATAAAGCGTCAGGCTGTCGATATGTCCGAGGCGATAATGTCGATAAAATGCGGCGCTTCCGACGCCACGAGCGGCCTTGCGTCGAACGTGGTCATCGGATACGTGGCGGATAAGATCGTGGATCTGGGCGGTACGGTAGTGTTCGGCGAGACCACGGAATTTATCGGCGCGGAACATATACTTGCCCGAAGGGCCAGGACCCCGGAGGTCGGCCGGAAGATCTATGAGATCGTGGAACGAATGGAGAACAGGGCAAAGTCGCTCGGCTGCGATATGCGCAAGGGCCAGCCTACGCCCGGAAACATCGCCGGCGGGCTCAGCTCCATTGAGGAAAAATCCCTCGGAGCCATAGTCAAATCCGGAACCAAGCCTATTGAAGGCGTGCTGGAATATACAGATGTAATAAGCAATCAGAAGGGGCTGTGGATCAAGGATACCCCGGGAAGAGAGATAGAGACCCTCACCGGAATGGCAATTTCAGGAGCGCAGGCTATGTGCTTCTCCACCGGCCGCGGCGCCCCTCAGGGCTTCCCGACAATGCCTGTGCTTAAGATCTGCGGCAATCCGCATACTTTCGCCCGCCTCAGCGAAGACATGGACGTAAACGCCGGAAGGATCATTACCGGTGAAAAGTCTATCGAAGAAGTGGGCGAGGAGGCGTTCGAACGCTTTGTGAGAGTGCTCTCAGGTGAAAAGACCCACTGTGAGGAGCTGGAATACTACAATTCGATAGATATTTACACTCTTGGACCCGTAATCTGAAAGGACAGGACAGCATGAAGACAGTAAAATTCTTTTATGACAGGACAACGATGGATCTCGAAGTGCCGGATGACACTCCGGTGCTCTGCTCCGCGGTGGACAGGCTTGCGGCCGGCAGACCCGGCCAGGAGATAGTAAAAGAGGCAATGGAGCATCCGATAGAGTCTCCCGGGCTCGCTGCGCTTGCCAAGGGTAAGCCTGACTGCGTAATTATAATCAGCGACCATACCAGACCGGTGCCGAGCAAAGACATCCTGCCGTGCATGGTCAAAGAACTGCGGGAAGGGAATCCTGATATCCACATTACTCTTCTGGTCGCGACTGGCTTCCATCGCCAGACCACGGCGGAAGAGCTCAAGGCAAAGCTCGGAGACGAACTGTACGATGAATTCAGGAACAATATAGTGGTACACGACGCTCACGATCCCTCGCGCAACGTCAAGGTCGGCGTTCTGCCTTCCGGGCCGGACTGCATAATCGACCGTGTTGCCGCGGAAGCCTCGCTTCTGGTCGCCGAGGGATTTATTGAGCCTCATTTCTTCGCGGGCTTTTCCGGCGGAAGAAAGAGTGTTCTTCCCGGGATAGCGGACGCGGTGACGGTAATGGGGAACCACTGTTCCAGGTTTATCGACAGTCCGTACGCAAGGAGCGGCATACTTAAGGGCAATCCCATCCATACCGATATGCTGGCCGCGGCCCGTATGGCAAAGCTGGCCTATATCGTAAACGTCGTTATCGACGAGAATAAAAATACCGTTGCGGCCTTTGCCGGCGATTTTGAGAAAGCCCACGAGAAGGGCTGCGATTTTATAAGCAGTTATGTGTGCGTAAAGCCTGCGCCGGCTGACATTGTCATTACTTCCAACGGCGGTTATCCGCTGGACCAGAACGCATACCAGTCTCCCAAGGGCATGAGCGCGGCTGAAGCGACGGTAAAGGAAGGCGGCGTGATCATCATGCTCAGCTCCTGCATCGACGGAAGCGGCGGGGAATCCTTCTTCCGCATGATCTCTGAGGCGCCGGATATAGAAAGCGCGTATCAGAAATTCCTGGCGACGCCTCAGGAGGAAACTCTGCCGGATCAGTGGTGCTCTCAGATCCTCGGCAGGATAATACGGAAACACAGGGTAATATTTGTGGCTGATCCGTCCCAGAAAGCGATGGTTGAAGGGCTTAAGCTGACCTACGCTCCGGATCTGCAGTCCGCCTACAGGCTGGCGAGGGAATGGAAGGGGCCGGACGCGTCCCTGACCTGCATTCCCAACGGCATTTCCGTTGTCGTGAGGGAATAATTGCCCCTTATGATTGTTGCCACTCCACAAGATGTGGTGTATAATCTCGTTATAAACCTTTGTTGTTGTACGCCAATCAGGCAGGAGACAGAAAAATGAAGTGTCCTTTTTGCGAACAGCCGGATACCAAGGTCATAGATTCAAGACCTACTGAAGAGGGTCACGCGATAAGACGCCGCAGGGAATGCATAGTCTGCGGAAAGCGCTTTACCACCTACGAAAAGGTCGAAGACGTATTCTTCATGGTCGTCAAGAGAGACGGCAGAAGGGAGAGCTTCGACCGCAACAAGATCCTCAACGGCATTATCCGCGCCTGCGAAAAGAGGCCGATCTCGCTCGACCAGATGGAGGCTGTGGTCTCCGACATCGAGCGCAATCTCAACAACAGAATGGAGAAGGAGATAAGCAGCGAGCTTATCGGAGAGATCGTCATGGAACATCTCAAGGATCTCGACGAGGTGGCATATGTCCGCTTTGCCTCTGTTTACAGGCAGTTCAAGGATGTAAGCACCTTTGTTGCGGAAGTTGAGAAGCTGCTTGGGGACAACAGGACCGGCGGGGTAAAGCAATGATAAGGATAGCCATCGACGGCCCGGCAGGCGCCGGGAAAAGCACAATGGCAAAGCTTCTTGCGAAGGAGCTTAATATAGATTATATAGACACCGGTGCTATGTACAGGGCAATAGCTTTAAAGCTTCTGCGCAGCGGCACCGATTACGAGGACGCTGAGGCGCTGCGCGCCGTGCTGGATTCCACGGATGTGGATTACTACGGCGGAAGCGTTTATCTCGACGGGGAATGCGTTGACGGATTTATCCGGACCCCGGAGGTCTCCGAGGTCGCGTCCGCTTCGTCCGCAAAGCTCGACGTCAGGGAAAAGCTCGTTGCCCTTCAGAAGGCTATGGGGCAGAAGCGCAGCCTTGTAATGGACGGCCGTGATATAGGTACAAACGTGCTTACTGACGCGGAATACAAGTTCTACCTCGACGCCAGCGTGGGCGTCAGGGCAAGGCGCAGAGCTCTGGAGATGGAAGCGAAGGGGCAGACTGTCGATATCGCCGAAGTGGAGGCGGACATAGCTTCCAGGGACTGGCGCGACATGCACCGCGAGCACAATCCCCTTAAACAGGCTGAAGACGCTGTATATGTCGATACTTCCGATCTTTCGATCCCGGAAGTTATCGATGTTTTAAAATCTTATATTCACTGATCGCCCGGGTAAGCCCGGCGGAGGTTAAATGGGAGAACTCAGGATAAAACCCGGTATCTCGGCATCCCCGAACGAAGTGTTCGGAACGCTGGATTCCAACCTTAAGCTGATCGAGTCCGACTGCGGAGTTGAGATCGTTTACCGCGGCGACGAGATCATTATCAACGGCGACGAGGCCGACCGCGCCGCAAACGTCATCAACGAGATGTTTACGGTGGTCGAGAGCGGCCAGAGTCTGGACGAGCAGAAAGTCAATTACATTCTTTCTCTCTCGAAAGACGGCATCTCCTATACGCAGAGCAGCCTCGCAAAGGATGTTATCTGCTTCACCCACAAAGGGCGTCCCATAAAAGCCAAGACGCTCGGGCAGAAAGAATACGTCAGCGCAATCAAAAAGAACGACATCACATTCGGAATAGGTCCTGCCGGCACGGGCAAGACCTATATTGCCGTTGCCATGGCGATCAATTCGCTCAAGGCAAAGGAGGTCGAAAAGATAATACTCGCAAGGCCCGCAGTCGAGGCCGGGGAAAGGCTCGGCTTCCTTCCCGGAGATCTTCAGGAGAAGGTCGACCCGTATCTCCGCCCGCTGTACGACGCCCTCTACGATATGCTCGGAAGGGACGCAGCTCTGCGGCTCAAGGAACGGGAAACCATAGAAGTTGTACCGCTTGCCTATATGCGCGGCCGCACGCTGGACAATTCGTTCATTATCCTTGACGAAGCCCAGAACGCCACAAAGGAGCAGATGAAGATGTTCCTAACGAGAATGGGCTTCGGGTCAAAGGTCATAGTTACGGGAGATATAACCCAGGTAGACCTGCCGCGCGGAAAGCGTTCGGGACTCATTGACGCCATGCATATACTTAACGGCGTCGAAGGCATCGCTTTCTGCAGGCTTACCGACAGCGACGTCGTGCGCCATCCGCTTGTAAGGCGCATCGTAAACGCTTACGATGTTTATCAGCGCAGGCACCCGGAATGGGCGGATGAGGCTCACACAGAAAAAGAGGAAGACTGATGGTAATCTATTTTAACAACAAACCGGATAAGGACACCGAACTGACTATGTACAAAGCCGGCGAACTCTGCGTGGAGACGGAGGACCTTGAGCCGGACCGCATAGAGCTGAGCGTTTCTTTTGTCGACAAAGACCGCATTCACGAACTCAACAAGCAGTACCGCGGCGTCGACGCGCCTACGGACGTGCTGTCTTTCCCGCAGTTTGACGGTTTTATGTATCTGGAAAGCTGGGACATGGTGAGTCTCGGCGATGTTGTGATCTGCGAGGAAAAGGCAAAAGAGCAGGCGGAGGAATACGGTCATTCCTACGAGCGCGAGCTCATATACCTCTTTGTCCACAGCATGTTCCATCTGCTCGGCTACGACCATGAGACTGAAGAGGACAAGGCGGAGATGCGGGCAATGGAAGAAAAGGTAATGGAGCAGCTCGGGATAACAAGATGAAAAGCGGATTTGTCGGAATAGTAGGTCGGCCTAACGTCGGAAAATCGACGCTGATGAACGCCATGCTGGGCGAGAAGATCGCCATAACCAGCGAAAAGCCCCAGACCACCAGAAATACGATCAAGGGAATATACACAAGGAGCGAAAACGGGGA
>JAFYFK010000200.1 GCA_017543805.1 Bacillota bacterium
GAAAAGGGATTTCTGTATCTGGAATTTCTTCAGAAACAGTTTGACGAAGTCATACAAGGCATTCGCCTGATTCTAAAGGAGGATATTCAAGAAAATGAATGACCTGACCAAATATCTCAGGAAGGTGTCCACGTATCTGCCCGGAACCAAAAAACAAACACAGGGCATTATTAAGTTGCTGAAAGAAGACGTGCTGTCAGATGCCGCCAATCTGAGCTTCGATCAAATTGTCGAGCGCTTCGGAACACCGGCGGCTATGGCTGCTACCCAGATTGAAATCATGCCTGCGCTGGAAATTGCAGAAAAAGTGCGATTTCAGAAGTGGATAAAGAAACTCATTATTGTTATAGCGTCAATAATAATCCTGCTTTTTGCTGGGTTGTGTATTGCAGAGTATGTCGATGCATATAATGCCTCGCACGGGCAAATCATTCGCGAAGATCCAACACATGTTAACGATGGAACTAATCCTTCCACTGAATAATTCAAAGGAGAAAAACCCATGAAAAAAACCTTAGCATTGCTTTTATCTTTCATCATTTTATTAGGTCAATCGTTTATGGCTTCTGCTGCAACGATGCCCTCTGCTTTTATGGATATCGATTCATCATTAATTGAATCCGTAACATATCTTGATAACGGAAACATCCTTGTTAAAGGAAAAGTTGCCGTTCTTCGGAGCGGTATAAGATGGACAACTGACAGTGTAACATACCATTATTTAGATGCCAATGGTGTCATCTTATGGTCTGCTACCCTTACCGGCACCTTCTACTATGACGGTACCGTTTCCTATTGCACCAATTCCTCCTGCACTACCGCGGTGCAGCACGGTAACTGGAGCGAAACGGCGAATACGCCTTCCTATGCCGGAAATGCCGCCTTTGCCAGCGTGACCATGGTGCGAAAAGTTCTGTTTATCGTCGTCCAGACGGAAAACCTGAACCTGACGCTCACCTGCGACGCCAACGGAAACGTGTCGTAAACCGAACGAAAAGGGCCGCCTGCTTCGAAAAACTCGGCTGGCGGCCTTTTTATATATATTATTATTAATCCTCATATCCATCAGCATTTGCCTTCTGTATCATTTCTTTGATTGTTGGCATCAGAACACCTCCGCATCCAAAGCTTCACTAATCATTTTATGTCGGGGAAAGCTGGCTGCATATTCCTGTATTCGTTCAATATCAAGTTCATAAACCAAGTCTCTGTAGTTGCCGAGAATCTCTTTATAGTAATCGAATGGCAGCTTTTTTTTATAACGCAATAATTCAATCAGCATTCTTTCCCTGTCGTAGATCCTGAATGTTGCATCACGGCGTGTCATCGTCGTCACGCCAACTTCAAAAATATCCGATTGAATGTAATACTGCCGGATACGCTTATCACTGAGATGCATGGAATGCCTGTCGGTTGCGATATGATATTCATCCGGGATCACATCTGTCAGTCCATGATAGTAAAAAGCGCTGTCCATAGTAAAAACCGCTTTAGGATATTTAGAGGAAAGGAGCGCCAGTGTTGACACATCCGGGGTGTCTGCATATACGCCCTTCTCGATTTGGTACAGTTTTCCGTCTGCTATTTGTTTTTTTATCTGGTAATCTGACTTCCACCTTTCAAGACAGTCAGAATAAGTTATGACCATAATGGATTCCCTCTTTTTAGTAATTATAGGCTAAAACTATATTTTGACCTGTAATTGGTATAATTATTTAACAAAATATAGGTCGTTTTGTATTTTTTACCTATGTTTACTGTAATAATAGCAGGTGTTCCGTTATGTGTCAAGATTTGAAGAAAGTAAGTGCATTATTATTCAGAGTTTTTTACAGCACGATCCGTATCCTTGTCCCGATCTCCTCCCGCGAGGTGATCTCGAAGTAGCCGCCGTGCTTGTCCACGATCCACTTGGCGATGGAAAGTCCCAGGCCCGTTCCCTCGAAGCTGCGGGCCTCGTCCGCGCGGTAAAAGCGCTCAAACATGTGCGGCACGTCCGCCTCCGCCATGCCGATGCCGGTATCCTGCACCTGAAGATAGGGGCGGCCTTCTTTTAAGCCCGTGCTGAGGAGGATCTCGTCGCCCTCCTTCGTATATTTGGCGGCGTTGTCCAGCAGGATCCGCACCGCCTGCTTTAAGAGCCCGGGATCCGCCTCAAGCGTCGTCTCCGGCAGGCCCGGCGAGAAGCGGTAGATATGCTTTTCGTCGATCATGATCGACTCTTCGTAGGCTTCGCGCATCAGCTCGTCCGGCTTTACGGGCTCCTTCGCGAGCTGCGTCCTGCCGGCGTCGCCGCGCGCCAGGAACAGCAGCTGCTCCACCAGGTGCTTCATGCGGGCGGATTCGGTGCGAATGGCCGAAATGGCCTCGTCCAGCACCTTTTCGTCATCCTTGCCCCAGCGCGCCAGCATGTCCGCGTAGCCGCTGATGACCGCGATGGGCGTCCTAAGCTCGTGCGAGGCGTCGTTCACGAAGCGCGCCTGCTGCCGGTTGCTCTCGCGGATGCGCACCAGAAGGTTGTTGATGGCCGCCTCGATGCCGAGCAGGTCCCGGTCGCCCAGGGACAGGCGCGAGGATTCGTCCGCTTCCAGCTGCGAAATGGCGTTTTCGATGCGCTGATATTTGTTTTCCCCGAATTCGAGGCGCGAAAGCTCGTCCGCCTTCTTCGCAAGCTCGTCCAGCGGCTTTAAGATCTCCTTTAAGTCCGCGTTATACGAGGGCAGCGCAAGGGCGAAAAGCAGGATCAGGCGCAGCAGGAAAAGCCCGCCGACCGCGATCAGAAAAACGCTCATCTCCGGCAACAGCCCGACCGTTATCTTCTGCTCCGATTCCGGCAGCTTCGCCGTATAGTTGAGCTGCGTGATCTTCCCGTCCGTATTCCGCTCCGCCTCGATGCGGCGCTCCGTTTTCAGGCGCACGGTGCCGAGCTCCCGCCATTCGAGGGTCCCGAGGATCAAAACCGGGACCAAAAGCAGCAAAAAAAGCGTTCTTCCGAACAGATCGCCCAGCCGGTGCCTCAGCCAGGCGCCGGAAAGCCGCCGCCGGATGGAACTCATGCGGCGGGCCTGTGTACTGCCCGCCGCCGCCGAATTAGTATTCTGATCGGATGACATAGCCTGCCCCCCGTACCGTCTGGATCATTTTGACGCCGAAGCTCTCGTCGATCTTGGCGCGCAGATGCCGCACGTACACGTCGACGATATTCGTTTCGCCGTAATAGTCGTAGCCGCAGACCTTTTCGAGCAGCGTTTCCCGCGAAAGAACGATGTCCCGGTTCTGAAGGAGCGTGCCGAGCATCAGGAATTCGCGGTTGGACAGCTCGATCTCCTGCCCCGCATAAGTGACGCGGCGGCGCTTTTCGTCAAAACGCAGCGCCTCCCAGGTCATCACGCCCTCCTCGGGTGCGCTTTCCTTCGCCAGCGCGGCCGCTTTTTCAGCTTCCCGGGCCAGTTTCTGCATGCCGGAGAGCTTCATAGCCACGCGGATCCGCGCCAGCAGCTCTTCTATCGCAAAAGGCTTGGTGATATAGTCCACGGCGCCGGCGTCCAGGCCGGCGACCTTGTCCATGACCGCGTCGCGGGCCGTTAAGAGGATCACCGGGACCTTCTTTTCCTGCTGCAGGCGCCGCAGGACCTCCATGCCGTTTAACTGCGGCAGCATCACGTCCAGAAGGATCAGGTCAAAGTCCTCTTCCAGGGCCAGCGCGAGCGCGCTGCGGCCGTCGAAGGCTTTTTCGACTTCGTAGCCCTCATGCATCAGCTCCAGTTCGATAAAGCGCGCCAGCTTTTCTTCGTCTTCTACGACTAATATCCGTGCGGACATGGGATCATCACTCCTCTTGTAATACCTCAAATCGCCCTCCCCCGCGTCAGGCGGGGGAGGGCAAGCGATTTATTTCTTGATCTCTTCCTTCACCTTCTCGGCAACATCCGACGCCTTCGACATCACCCGGTTCGCCGCCTCCATGTCCGCCTCACCCTGGAACTGATAGGTGAAGCCGAAGAACAGGGACACGATCAGCAGCACCAGCCCGATGTGCCAGAACACCAGGATCAGCAGGATCATCGCC
>JAFYFK010000201.1 GCA_017543805.1 Bacillota bacterium
CGTGGAGCACTATATCATTTCCTCGGGCATCCGCGAGATGATAGAGGGTACGGAAATGGCGAAAAAGCACGCTTTCGAGGCGGTCTACGCGAGCTCCTTCTATTTCAATGAAAATGATGAGGCGGTCTGGCCGGCCCAGGCAGTCAATTATACCAATAAGACGCAGTTCCTCTTCCGTATCCAGAAGGGCGTGCTGGATGTGAACGATCCCGCGGTGAACGATTATTTCCCGCCGGAGCAGATACGGGTCCCCTGGCGCAATATGGTCTATATCGGCGACAGTGATACCGATGTTCCCTGCATGAGGCTGGTCAATTCCTACGGCGGCCACGCCATAGGCGTTTACGATCCCGAAGGCGGCAAACGCAAGGTCTATAAGATGCTGAAGGAAGGCCGCATACGGTATTTCGCTCCGGCGGATTACCGGGACAATACGGAACTGGACTGGCTGGTGAAGAATATTATTCTGAGCACTGCTTCCGCGGAGCGCCTCGAAGCGTTCCACTACATGCTCAAGCATGAGGTGGACAGCTTCGCCCAGAAGGAAATGTCCCGCACGACGCCTGAGGACCGCGAGAAGGAGCGGCTTATCGCCGCGCTCGGCAGCAGCCGGAACTTTGCTACGACACATATGCTGATAGAGCGTCTTGCGGCTTTTTCAAGCTGGACGCAGAATGAGAGGGAGAGCCTGTTTGCGATAGCGGAACAGAACAAGCAGGTCTTCTATATGCTCGGCGATGCGCAGGTCGGGGCTTTCTACCGGAAGCTGCTTTCATCGGGCGGCATGAGCATGGCCGCGGGAAGCATACGGCAGGCGCTGGAATCGGCCCGGCAGGAACGCTGAAAACCGAAAAAGAGACACAAAAAAACGACCGGTTATCCGGTCGTTTTTTGGCGGGCGGCGTCTTATTTCAGAAAGCCGAAGCTGCCGACGATGGGGGCTTCCTTGGCCTGGCCTTTGCAGACCTGGAAGAACAGGATCACGCGGACCACGAACAGGATGACCAGGCAGATGGGAGCCGCGATCCAGCCCAGGAACGGAACGATAAGCATGATAGCGCACAGAACTTCGCAGAGGGAGATCTTCAGAGACTGACGCGCATGGAACATCGCATAATCGGACTTCTGAGCGGCAAGCAGCGTGATGATGATGCCGACGACGCTGAGCAGGTTGGCGGCCATCGCGAAGACCTTGTTGTCGGAGATGTCTCTGGGATCGAACTCGGCGGTATGATCCTTGGGATCATAGGAGTAGGTTGCCTGCTGAGAGGCAAAAGCAGTACCGCAATTCGGGCAGGAGGCAGCGCCATCCTCAACCTGAGCGCCGCAATTAGGACAAAAAGCCATAACAATACCTTCCTTTCAAACCGGTACGAAATTAGACCGGCAGTAGATTTTGAAAAAATTATAGTACGGGGAACGGATTTTGTAAAGAGAATAATTGGCTTTTTTATTCATCGGCGTTCATTTGGTTTCGGCTTTCCCTGCACTTCCCGGAGCAGCCTGTCTTGTGCGGCGGCGGGGAAGATGGTATACTGATACCGATTCAGGCGGCGAAGGCGTAAGGAAAACAGTCCGTGC
>JAFYFK010000025.1 GCA_017543805.1 Bacillota bacterium
CTTAAGGAAGATATGCTTTCTCTTTTTCTTCGGGTTCTTTTCTTTTTCGGGCTTGTCAGCCTTCTTTTCCTTTGCCGGCTTAGCCGGTTTTGCCGCTTTCGCGGAATTTGCCCATCTCCGAGATCTTTCCGCGACTACAGGCTCTTTTTCCTCAGCAGTTTTTTCCGCAGTCTTCACTTCAGCCCCCTCTTCCGTGACCTGCTCTTCGGTCCTTCTGCTCCTTCTTTCCGGAAGAAGCTTTTTTGCGTCAAGAGACGCGGAAGACACCGGCTCCCCGACCGGAATATCCGCGGCGCTCCTCTTTGCGTGGCGTCCGCCGCGCAGGCTTCTTCCCGGCGTGACGAGACTTTCGGTTTCAGCTGTTTCCGCCGCGGGAGCAGCCTCCTCCGGTCTTATCTCCGGCTGCGCCTCGTTTTCAGCTGCCGCAGCCTTAATTTCCGGCACTTCTTCCGCAGTCTCCGGAACCGTTTCAGTTTCAACTGCGGCCTCAGGCTGAGTTTCTGCTGCGGTCTCAGGCTGCGTTTCCGCTGCCGGGACAGTATTGATCACATATTCTGCGTCGGAATTCTGCAGATCATAATTTTCCTCCGCGGTCTTTGTCCCGACGGAAGCGAGCAGCGCCGCTATGGCTGCCGCCTCATCACTGCCGCTGCCGGCGGTGTCCGTAACATCGTTCTTCGCCGGAAGCTCTCCGAAGATGTCCTCTTCGGTCACCCGGACGTCTCCGTCCTCAGACGCGATAATACCAGCGTCGGGACTGAGTTTTTCGTACTCGTCAGCCATTCTGTCGAAGGCCTTGAGCACGTCCTGGTCATATTTACGACCGAAATCCTCACTCATACAATATCCCCCTATTCCCCTGTTATGCTTTCCGCGAAGCTCTCCGGGTCGAACGGTTCAAGATCGTCCATGCCCTCGCCAAGGCCGATAAACTTGACCGGAAGATCGAACTCGTCGGACACGGTCACGACGATCCCGCCCTTCGCGGTCCCGTCCATCTTGGTCAGGACGATGCCGGTAAGCTCAGCGGCTTCGTTGAATTCCTTTGCCTGAGAAACGGCGTTCTTTCCGGTCGTGGCGTCGAGCACCAGAAGGGTCTCGCGGGCCGCGTCCGGATATTCTCTGCCGATGACCTTGTTCATCTTGGAAAGCTCGTTCATCAGGTTCTTTTTATTATGAAGACGTCCCGCGGTATCGCAGATTATGACGTCGGCGTTTCTTGCCTTAGCGGCGGCCATGCCGTCGAATATGACGGCGGACGGGTCAGCGCCCTCGCCGTGCTTAATTACAGGGACGTCTATGCGCTCGCCCCATATTGAGAGTTGCTCAGCAGCAGCGGCGCGGAAGGTGTCCGCGGCGATCAGGATGACGGAATTGCCCTGTTCCTTGAGCTTATGCGCAAGCTTTGCTATGGTCGTGGTCTTCCCGACGCCGTTGACGCCGGTCATCATGATGATCAGCGGCCTTTCCGTGCTGAGCCCGTTGCGCTCGCCCTTGTCCACGAGCTTTTCTATGATGCGCGCGAGAGCGGTGTTGATCTCGTCGGAACGTGTCAGCCAGTTGTGGCGTATGCTGTCGCGCAGCTCCTCGCCGATCTTCATGGTCGTGTCGACGCCGATGTCCGACGCTATAAGGACCTCTTCGAGGTCGTCTATCATGGATTCGTCAGGAATGGGGCGGTTCCAGATAACGTCGCCGAGCCCTTCCTTAAGCCTCGCGAAAAAGCCTTTCTTTTTCTTTTCTTCAGCCAATGTGTTTACCTCTTAAATATCTATATCGTCTCCGAGCCTGAGGGAGAGCACCTTGGTGATCCCGTGCTCTGGCATCGTAACGCCGTAAAGGGCGTTCGCGTATTCCATCGTTACCTTCTGGTGCGTGACCAGCGCAAACTGCGTCATGTCGAAATTGTGCAGATAGCGCGCGAAGCAGTCTATGTTCGCGTCGTCGAGCGCGGCTTCGACCTCGTCCAGTATTACGAAAGGCGTGGGCTTGGTCTTGAGCACCGCGAACATGAGCGCGATGGCGGTCATTGTCTTTTCACCGCCGGAGAGCAGGTTCATGTTCTGAAGCTTCTTTCCGGGCGGCTGCGCCTCTATCTCTATGACGCTCTCGAGCGGGTTGGCGGGGTCTTCCATGGTGAGCCTCGCGTGGCCGCCCTTGAAGAGCTCGTTGAAGGTCGATTCGAAGTTCTCCGCCACCGAATCGAAGTTTTCCTTAAAACGCTTCCTTATGGTCGCGTCCATATCGCTGATGACGGTGTTCAGCTCTTCTATGGCCTTGAGGATATCATCCCTCTGGGCCGTAAGGAAATCGTAGCGCTCCTTTGTGGTCCTGTATTCCTCGATAGCGCCGATGTTGACGTCTCCCAGAGCCCTGATGCGATCCTTGTATTCCCTGGATTCCTTCAGGGCGCGGGACATCACGAAGTCCGGGTTTGCGTGGTCGAGCGCCTGGGCGTAGGACATCTCGAATTCGTCCCAGAGCTTTTCCTTGAGGGTCTCGGACTGGGATTCGAAGCGGGCGAAGCGGACTTCCGCGTCGTGCTTTTTAAGCTGCGCCTCGTAAAGGCTGCGGTCCGCGTCCTGGCGCTGCTGTTCGAGATCCTCAGCCTCGGCCGAAGCGCTCCTGCGCTCCTCGGAAAGCTTCGCGGCCTCGTCCTCGAGCGCCTTCTTTTCCTCTTCCTTTTCCTTAAGTATGTCGCCGGCGGTCTCGCCGAATTCCTCTATCTGCGCGCGGGCTATGTCGTTGCTGCGGATGGCGGCTTCGCGGCTTTCGAGGTCGGATTCGAGCTCCTTTATGGTCTCCAGCACGCGCTGCTCCATCTCGCGGGCCGCGATGAGCTGCACCTCGGCGGCGTTTGCCTCAAGCCTTGCGGCGGTCTCAGCTGCTGCGCTTTCGGCCGCTGCAGCCCTTACGTCTTCGAGGTCTTCCTCATATTCCGCTGCCGAGCTCTCCGCTTCGGTCCTCTCCTGTTCGAGCGCCTTAAGCGATCTTTCGAGGGTCTGCAGATCCTTTTCCGCGTCAGTTATATCCTTCTCCAGTTCCGCTATCTCAGCGAGCCTGCGCTCTTCCCCGGCCCTGGCGTCGCGCTCCGCTTCCGCGAGGCGTTCCTTTTCTCTTTCGATGACGGCAAGCTCGGTCTCGGCTCTTCTGAGTTCGGCCGCGAGCGATGCCCTTTCCGCCTCCGCCGAAGCTATGGAGTTTCCGGTATCCTCGGATCTCTTTTCCGCCGCTTTTATGGACTTTTCTGCCGCGGCCAGCTTTTCCGCCAGCCTGTCTATTTCGGCTTTTCTGGTAAGTATGTTTGCGGTGTTGTTTTTAAGGCTTCCGCCGGTTATGGCGCCGGCCGCGTTGATTACTTCGCCTTCTTTTGTGACGAAGCGCCAGCCGCCGTCGTTGATCCGGGACATCCTGACCGCGTTGTCGAGGTCATCGACAAAGATGACCCTGCCGAGCATATAATCGATGACGTTTTCGTAACCGCCTCTGCAGCTCACGAGTTCGGAAGCCCTTCCGAGGTAACCCGCGGACGAAGCGATCTTTTTATCGGTCTCAAAGCGCTGGGCGCGCAGAGTGTCCACCGGCAGGAAGGTCAGACGGCCGGCCTTGTTGGCCTTGAGGAGCGCTATGGACTTCTTGGCTACATCCTCGTCCTCGCAGACGATATCCTGCAGTTTGGCCCCGAGCACCGTCTCCACGGCCACTTCAAAGCCCCTCGGCACCTGAAGCAGTTCGCCCAGAGTCCCTATTATTCCTTTTACATCCTGTTTGAGCAGGAACTTGACTCCTCCGCCATAACCCTCGTAGGAGCGTTCGAGCTCCTCGAGCAGCCTCAGCCTCGCGGAGTACTGTCCCTTGTTTATCTTGAGTTCCTCGGTCTCCGAGGATATCCTGCGCAGTTCGTCCGTGAGGGAACCCAGCTTTTTTGTCTGTTCCTCCGCGGTTTTGCGGTATTTTTCAGCGTCTGCCCTGAGGGAAGCTTCCTCAGCCACAAGCTCGTCCATGCGCTGCTTTACCGCGTTCCTCCCGTTTTCGGGGGACGCTTCCCTGAGCCTCTCCGCCCTTGAGAGCAGAGTGTCACGGAGATTCCTGATACCGGAAGCCTCAGCGGTCGACGCGGCGATCTTTCCGGAGAGTTCGAGCACCCTGTTCTTTGCCGCGGCAAGTTCTGCCTCAGCGCCGGAGAGTTCGGCCGCGGACTTTGCCGCGCGCTCTTCCTGCTCCTTGAGAGCATCTCCCAGGCGTTCTTTTTCGGCCTCGCGTCCGCGCCTGGTCTTTTCGGACTCGAACGCGTTGGAACGCTCTCTCGAAAGCTTTTCCCCGGTCACGGCCAGCTCCGCCTCGAGGCGCTCTTTCTCTCTCGCAAGCGAAACGAGCCTCTCCCTGTTAAGTTCATCGCGGCCGGAGATCTCGTGTATCTCTTCCGTTTTTTTCAGCAGCCCGTCGCGGACGTCGTTGAGGCGCTCTTCTATGGCGCTGTTCCTCGCCCTGGCCTCTTTTGCGGCGTCTTCCAGCTCAGCCTTCTGCTTTTCGGCGTCTGAGCTTTTCTGCGTCAGTTCGGCAAGCTCCTCGCTTACGGCGGAAGTCCTGCTCTCGGCCAGTTCTATATTTTTAAGTATTATATTTATCTCTACGTCGCGGTATTTGTCGCGGAGCACCAGGTATTCCGAGGCTTTCTTCGAGTCCTCCTCCAGCCCTCCGATGCGGCTTTCGATCTCCCCGACTATGTCGTTTACGCGGTCGAGATTGCTGCCCGCGCCGGCCAGCTTCTTCTCCGCCTCGGCCTTCTTTGTGCGGTACTTGGTGACCCCGGCGGCTTCCTCGAAGATCTCGCGGCGGCTGTCCATCTTGTTGTCGACGATGTCCGCGATGCGGCCCTGGCCGATTATGGAATAGCCCTCGACGCCTATGCCCGTGTCCATTATGAGCTCGCGGATGTCGCGCAGCCTGCACGGGGCGTGGTTGATCATGTATTCGCTCTCGCCGGAACGGTACATGCGTCTTGTAAGAGCCACCTCGTTATAGTCTATGGGCAGGATATGAGTGGCGTTGTCGATGACAAGCGTGACCTCCGCCATGCCCTTGGGCTTGCGGTTCTGCGTCCCGGAGAATATGACCTCCTCCATTTTGCCGCCGCGGAGCATCTTTGGGCTCTGTTCGCCGAGCACCCAGCGGATGGCGTCGGAAATATTGCTCTTGCCGCTGCCGTTAGGCCCGACAATGCAGGTTATCCCGTCAGTGAATTCAATTGTCACCGGATCCGCAAAAGACTTGAATCCGTTAAGCTCTATGCGCTTAAAATACATCTGTTACCTCTGTTGACCGGACGCCTTTATTTTTAAGAGCGCGTCCTGCGCAGCTTCCGCTTCCGCGCGTTTCTTGCTTGTTCCGCTGCCGCGCCCGAGCGCTTCCCCGTTCACCTTTACCACTGCATCGAACTGCTTGGCGTGGTCGGGGCCGCTCTCCGAGACTATCTCGTAGGCTATGTCCGTGACCCCTTTCGCGTGCATTATCTCCTGAAGCTCCGTCTTGCTGTCGGCGGAATTGATATTCCCCGCCGCGGCGGACTCTATCGCGTCCGAAAGCAGCCTCATTATCAGCGAATGCGCGGCCATGATCCCTCCGTCGAGGTATACCGCCGCGATCACGGATTCGACCGCGTCCGCTGCCATCGATATCTTATTTTTCCCGCCGGCGAGCTCTTCGCCCCTGCCCAGCCTCAGTTCCTCGTTGAGGCCTGTGTCAAAGGCGATCTTTCCGAGGGACTTCTCGCATACGACCGCGGCCCTCAGCCTTGTCAGGTCGCCCTCCGCCTTGTTGCGGAATTCCCGGAAAAGCGCGTCTCCTACGACGGCTCCGAGTATTGCGTCCCCGAGGAATTCGAGGCGTTCGTTGCTCCTCAGCGGGTCGCCGAGGACCTCGTTCGCGTAGGAACTGTGCGTCAGCGCCCGTTCCAGCAGGGCCTTGTCTTCGAATGTGTAGCCTATTTTTCTTTCGGCTTCCGCTATATTCATTGCTTCTGATAATCTTTGATCGAATTGCGTATCTCTTCCACGACGTTTCCGGACGCGACGCGGGCGGCGCTGTGCACCGCGTGGTATACGGCGTTGGCGCTGGATGAACCGTGCATCTTGAACACTAGCCCGTTGACGCCCAGTATAGGCGCGCTTCCGTAGGTCTCGTAGTTGAACTTGTCCTTCAGCTTCTGCATCTGGCCCTTTATCAGCAGTCCGCCTGCTTTGGACATCGCGCTCGAATAGATCGCGTCCTTTATCGCCTTCATCGTGGTCTTCGTTACCCCTTCGCTTAGCTTGAGGACGACATTGCCCACAAAACCGTCGCAGACCAGCACGTCTGCCGGGCCGTTCGGGACCTCCCTGGCCTCGACGTTGCCGACAAAGTTGAGGCTGCTCATCTTAAGCAGCTGGTAGGTCTCCTTAAGAGTCGGAGTGCCTTTGGTCTCCTCGACCCCTATGTTTATAAGCCCTACCGACGGGGATTCCTTGCCGTACGCGGAGCGGTAATAGACGCTCCCCATGTAGGCGAAATCCATCAGGTTCTGCGGCTTGCATTCGGAGTTTGCCCCGGCGTCGACTATTATCTCAAAGCGCCCGTCCTCTGCTATTACAGGCACCGACGTAACTATGGCCGGCCTGTCGATGCCCTCGATGCGCCCGAGCCTCAGAAGGCTGGCAGTCATCAGCGCGCCGGTGTTTCCGGCGGAGAGCATGGCGTCCGCTTCGCCGTCGCGGACCAGTTCGACCGCGCGCACCATCGACGAATCCTTTTTGGTGCGCACCGCGTGGACCGGCTTGTCCTCGTTTTCGATGACCTCAGCCGCGTTTACTATCTGTATCTTGTCCGAGCTGAAATCCCAGTAATAGTCGTTCAGCTCTGCTTTTATATCCTTTTCTCTTCCGACGAGCAGAATTGTCGCGTCAAGTTCCATCGCAGCACGGGCAGCCCCCCTGACGATCTCGGCAGGCGCGTTGTCGCCGCCCATAGCGTCTACAGCAATCTTCATTTACACGATACCTCCGTCAAAACAAAAGCCATTTTTGCATGCCAAAATACGCTTTCGCGCAGTATGACAAGATATTGTAACACAAAGTGAGCGTAAAGTAAAATGAAGGCCCTGTGAAGAAAAAGCCCGCGGCGCAGAATTTCAAAGAAAAAGCGGCTATTGTTGATGTAAGTTCAATAGTTTATAATTTAAGTATAGAATCGGCAGTTTGTGATCCAAATACAAAGGAGGCCACTACCATGTCCGGAAAGAAGATACTCAGTCTTTTAATGACATTTATACTCGTATTTTCCCTTGCCGCGTGCGGCGGCGGAAGCAGCGTCCGCGC
>JAFYFK010000202.1 GCA_017543805.1 Bacillota bacterium
AATACCTGAGCGCGGAAGACTTCAGCGCTGCGGGGGAAGGCGAGCCTGAGACCGCGGCTTTCGCCATACTCGACGCTGCTTTTTCCGGCCGCAAGGGCTACGCGCTCACCGTCCTTCACAACAGCATAGACAGCCAGCTGGCGTCGAAGGAGACCGGAATAGTCCTCCAGTTCCTGGGGCTGCTTTGTTCGCAGCTTGAGATAATGCTCGAAGCTGCTGAGAGAAAGAACGAAGGGCAGAGCCAGCAGGAGATCGAATCCGGCATGAAGGTCAACCCCTACAGGCTCCGCAAGGCCCAGGCCGCCGCGGCCGGCAGGGGAGTTGATAAGCTCAGGGAAGACCTGTTCCGCGCATTTCAGATCGAAAAAGACCTTAAGACCGGCTTTATGGATCCGCGCCTGGAACTTGAGCTGTTTATAGCAGGATTGTGATGAACATCAAAGCTTTTACAAGAGAAGAAAGAGCTGAATATCTGAAGACCCTCGGGCAGCCGAAATTCCGTGAGAAGCAGATCTTCGAATGGATCTGCCGCGGAGCTTTGTCTGTGGACGAAATGAGCAATCTTCCTGCCGCTCTGCGCAGCCGGCTGGAAATGGAAAGCGTTGAGGTCGCGCTCGAACAGCGCTCTGCGAGCGACGGGACCCGGAAATTCCTGCTGCGTTTTACCGACGGCAATACAGCCGAAGCGGTGTTCATGAAATACGATTATGGAAACAGCCTTTGCCTGTCCACGCAGATAGGCTGCGCGATGGGCTGCAGCTTCTGCGCTTCGACCATAGGCGGCCGTGTAAGGAACCTTAAGGCCTGGGAGATACTCGACGAATACCTGGTCATCAGAAGATCCGTCGGTGAAGATATAAACCACATCGTCCTGATGGGCATGGGAGAACCGCTCGACAACTACAGCGAGGTCAGTGCGTTTCTGAAGCTTATACACGACCCCGACGGTGTCGGTCTCAGCTACCGGAACATCACGCTTTCCACCTGCGGCATAGTCCCCATGATAGGGCGCTTCGGCGACGATTTTCCGCAGGTCAACCTGGCGGTATCCCTGCACGCTTCGAACCAGGAAAAACGCGCGGCCCTGATGCCGGTCGCGAAACGCTGGAACATAGACGAACTTATCGATGCCTGCAGAGAGCACGCCGAAAAGACCGGGCGCAGGGTCACGTTCGAATATACTCTGATAAGAGGAAAAAACGACAGTCCGGCGGACGCCGCGGAGCTTTCCTCGATGCTTAAAGGAATGCTTTGCCATGTCAACCTAATACCTTTAAATCCGGTAAAAGAAACCGGACTCGAGGGCGCGGACCGAAAGGCTGCCAAAGAATTTGCCGAAATGCTCGAAAGGCTTGGAATTCCGGCAACCGTGAGGCGTGAACTGGGCCGTGACATCGACGCGGCGTGCGGCCAGTTGAGGAAAAAGACCCTTGTATAAAATCCTCCGCGCCTATATAATTAATATACGAAGAATTAATAGATAAAGGAGGAACGTTCCCATGGTTAATTTACTTGTAGGCCACAAGGGCTCAGGCAAGACCGCCAAGATGATAGATATGGCAAATGCCAGCCTTAATGAGGTCAGCGGAAGCGTTGTTTTTATAAATAAGAATCACAGGCTGATGTACGATCTTAAGTATCGCATCCGCGTAGTCTGCATGGAAGATTTTGAGCAGGTCACGAATGTCGACGAGTACATCGGTTTTCTTTATGGCATAATCAGCCAGGACCACGACATCGAAAGACTCTTCATAGACAGCATCCTCAAGCACGCGGATGTCCATCTCGAAGATCTGCCGGATTTCCTTGAGAGAGTAAACGAGATCTCCGTAAAGTACGGCATAGATTTCTATATCAGTCTCAGCGCCGCAAGAGAAGAACTCGGGGATATAGTAAACAAATATAAAGTTCTGAATTAATTTAGCTATGCAGCTTTCAGATATAAGATCCGGACTGGCGGGGCATAAACCTGTCATAATGGAAACAAAAAGAGAGCATTCAGTTCTCCTGCCGCTCATCGAGAGGGCAGGAGAACTTTGTCTTGTCTATGAAAGGCGCGCCGCCGGAATAAAACAGGCCGGCGAGGTCTGCTTCCCGGGCGGAAAAAGGGAGCCGGACGAGACTCCGGAGCAGTGCGCCGTACGCGAATTCTGCGAAGAGCTGGGGCTTTCTCCGGAAGACGTGGAGATAGTCGGGCAGTTCGACACTCAGGTCACCTACAGCCACCTTACGGTGTTTACGTTTGTCGGCGTGCTTAAAGAGGACGCGCTTGAGCGCATGCAGCCCGGCCCGGACGAGGTCGCGAGGGTCTTTACCATTCCGCTCAGATTCCTGATGGATACTCCTCCGCTCGATTACAAATTCCCGCTGGTCGTGGACGTTACCGATGAGAGCATCTATGACGCGCTGGATATTCCGTCCCACGAATACAGCTGGTTCAAGGGCAGCGTAGGCCTTCCCGTGTGGCACTACGACGGCGAGATCCTCTGGGGAATCACCGGCAGGATCACAAAAGCGTTTGTCGAGTTTCTGAAGTCAAAGCCTGAATAGGAAAAGTTTAAATAATATAATTGATTAATTTTAAAGAAATAAAAACAGCGATGATACAGGTCCTCTACGGGCACGCTCTCGCTACCTGCGTCTCGCAGCGGTTCTAAGCTCTGTCTTCGCCTGCGGCTCGCCAGTCGCTAAGAACCGGCGGCCTTAGAGTACCCGTGCGAGGACCTGTATCATCGCTTTAATATTATTTTTGATTATCCAGTGATTATCCGGCAAAATTAAACACTATTCCGACGGCGGCCGCAATGCCTATAAAGGCAAGCGGGTGCCATTTTTTTACCTTCGGGATCTTATTGGTCGCAAGCCACAGCACGGCAAAGAGCACCAGATTGCGCCAGTCGAAAAGATCGGAAATAAGCCCGGAAGCGCGGAACGCCCCGATGTGGATGAGGCAGATCGTCACGACCGTTATCCACGCGGAACTGATAAGCGCCGTGGACGCGGGGCGGATACCGTAGAATATCCTGTCTACGTATTTGTTGTCGCGGAAGGCTTTGAGCATTGCCGCCACTATCAGAATGACCGTGATCGACGGAGTCGCGAGGCCGAGGGTCGCGATAACCGCTCCGAGCGGACCGCCGACCGTAAATCCGGTGTATGTGGCCATGTTAACGCCTATCGGGCCGGGCGTCGACTCAGATACCGCGATCATGTTGACCAGCATCTCCGTAGTAAACCAACCGGTGCGCGCGGCCATGTCCTGCAGGAAGGGCACCGTGGCCATTCCGCCGCCTACGGCAAAGAGGCCTGTCTTGAAGAATTCCCAGAAAAGCTTAAAATACAGCATTATTTCTGTTCCTCCTTTCCTTTTGCCTCAAGGCTTTTTATGATGACTCCCGCAAAGCCCGCAATTATTACAAAGAACACAGGCGAGATGTTTGTGAGCACCGAGATCGCCAGCACCAGGCAGAAGATGACCGTCGTGGGAACGTCCGTCACGGCCTTCTTGAACAGCTTGACTACCGCGTTGAGTATAAGTACGCAGACCGCCACGCGAATGCCCGCGAAAGCGTTCTTCACGACCTGAAAATCGGCGAAATTCTGAAGGAAAGCCGCAATAAGGGTAATTATCACGAGGGAGGGGAAAATGACGCCCAGAGTGGCGAAAATTCCCCCGGGGATGCCTCTTTTCTTATATCCGATAAAAGTCGCCGTGTTGACGGCGATTATCCCGGGAGTGCACTGGCCTATCGCAAAGTAGTCAGTGATCTCTTCTTCCGTTGCCCAGCCGCGGGCTTCGACTATCTCGCGCTGCAGTATCGGCAGCATCGCGTATCCGCCTCCGAAGGTCGTTACGCCGACCTTCGCGAAGATAAGGAAAAGGTTAAGCAGTTCGCTCATTATCAGTACCTCTTATTTTTCTAAGACTGCCCGAACAGTATAACACAAAACGCCGCGGATAGTGTAAAATATCACTATGGGCGAAGAATTGGAATTCATCGATAAAATTAAAAAAGGAAAAAACGCGGTCATATGCGCGGACAACCTGGAACTGATGCGCTCCCTTGAGGACGCGGGCTTTTCCGGCTGCCTCGATTTTATCTACATAGATCCGCCGTTCTTCACAAACAAGGATTTCCCGGATTACCGTGACCGCTGGCCGTCGGGCATAGACGCCTTCCTTGACATGATGCGTCCGCGGCTTACTGCCATGCGCGGGCTTCTCAGCGACACCGGGCTTATAGCGGTGCACATGGACTGGCACGCCGTGCATTACGTAAAGGTGATGATGGACGAGATCTTCGGCATGAACCGCTTCGTCAACGAGATCATATGGTCCTACAGGTCCGGCGGCGCAAGCACAAAGCGCTTTGCCAGGAAGCACGACACCATCCTGCTCTACTCCAAAGGTCCGACGTACTATTTCTCCGCCCAGAAAGAACGCTCCTACAACCGCGGCAACAGGCCGTACTGTTTTAAGGACGTGGAGGAGTTTGAGGACGAAGAGGGCAAGTGGTATACGCTCGTAAACCGCAGGGACGTCCTTGCGGTGGACATGGTCGGCCGGACATCTTCTGAGCGCACCGGATATTCCACCCAGAAGCCTGAAGCTCTGCTTCGCATCCTTCTCAACAGCTGCTGCCCGGAAGGCGGCCTGTGCGCGGACTTCTTCGCGGGCTCGGGCACACTCGGCGCGGCCGCCGCGGAATCCGGCAGGCGCTTCCTTCTCTGCGAC
>JAFYFK010000203.1 GCA_017543805.1 Bacillota bacterium
CCCATCGGAGCGATGCCGCCGGCAAAACCGTTGCCGGTGCTTTCGGTCCCCATGCGTGCAGCGCTCTTGGAATTGTGAAGGATCTCTTTAAGGACGCCCTTATCCACAAGCGTCTTGCGGCGGGTCGGGCAGCCTTCGCTGTCGTAATTAAAGACGCTGATCATATCGTCGTTCCTGGCGTCGTCAACGACGGTGACCAGATCCGAATATATCTGCTGTCCGAGCTTGTCGCGCAGCGGCGAGATGCCCTTGCCAACGAGTTCGCCCGAGAACATGTCCGAAAAGGCCGAAAACAGGTCCGTCATGGCCTCTTTCTCCATAATGACGGGATAATTACCGCTGGGCATGCTTTTAGCGCCGATTTTGGCGAGAACGCCGTCACAGAGCTTTTTAACGAAAGCGTCCGGGTCGAATGCCGAAAGATCGCCCACGACCTCTATCTGATAGTCGTTCTTGACATCCTGTCCGTCTGAAGCGGCCGCGCCTGCGACCAGCATCTGAGCGCTTCCGGAATCGCTTATATCCATCCCGTAGGAATTTACCATAGAAGTTTCGGTGCTTCCGTCAGACCATTCGAGGTCGGTCACCTGGATTATGCGCTTGTCGTACGCGAGTATCTTCTTTTCCAGCTCCGCGAAAAGCTTCATCACTTCGCTGCTTTCCGGGCGGACCCATTTGCGGGAGCTCTTAACTTCTTCGGTCGGCTCCGGCTTTCTGATAAATTCCTTATCCTCGGATGTGATCAGCGCCGCGCGGTCCTTCATATCCGCAATGACCTTCTCCATGTCCCCGTCGCCGGCGTCTTCTGTAGAGAAGTTTGCCATCTTCCCACCGGCAAGGCCGCGCATAACGACGCCCGCGGAATCGCTCGTGACGAAGGAATCCGCCTGGCCCTCGAACCAGCTCAGTTTTCTGCTTTTTTCAGATGATGTTCTTATTTCGAAGCTCTCGAAGCCGTTGGCGAGAGCGCAGTCTATCCATTTCTGTCTATTCATTTGCCGTACCTCCGACCGTGATCGAGCTTACGCGTATGGCCGGCTGGCCTACGTCCGTCGGGATGGAGCCGCTCGCCGCGCCGCACATTCCCTGCCCTCTCTTAAGATTGCTGCACACCTTGTCTATATTGAGTAGTATGTCGCGGCCGTTTCCGATCAGCGCCGCGCCCTTTACGGGGTAGCTGATCTTTCCGTTTTCTATGAGATATCCTTCGTTTACGCTGAAGTTGAACTCTCCTGTCTGCGGATTGACGCTTCCGCCGCCCATCTTCTTCGCGTACAGGCCGCGCTCTATGCCTTCGAACAGCTCTTCGAATTCGGAATCGCCCTGCAGTATGAAGGTATTCGACATGCGCGAGGTCGGTTCGTATTCGTACGACTGCCTCCTGCCGCTCCCGGTGCTCTCAGCGCCCATGCGGCGGCCGTTGAGGCGGTCGACCATGTAGGATGTGAGCACGCCGTCTTTTATAAGCTGCCTGCGCTGCTGGAAGTTGCCCTCGTCGTCGATATTCTGGGAACCCCAGGCGTTGGGGATAGTGCCGTCGTCCACTGCGCTGACGCAGGGCGCGGCTATCTGCTTTCCGAGCTTTCCGGCAAATACGCTCTGGTTGCGGGACACCCCGCTTGCCTCCAGCGCGTGGCCGCAGGCTTCATGGAATATGACCCCTCCGAACGCGTTGTCGATGATGACCGGCATCTTGCCTGACGGGCAGTCCTTTGCCTTCAGGTTTACAAGAGCTTCGCGAGCGGCTTCCTGCCCTACGGGTTCCGGTGTGGTGGTCTCGTAGAATTCAAGGCCCATGCCCGCTCCGGGACTGTGACTGCCGCTCTGCATATTGCCGTTCTCTTCTGCAAATGCGCTGCCCATTATGCGGGTGCGCACGCGGGTATCGCCTATAAGGCGGCCTTCGCTGTTGGATATCTGCACGTTCTGCTTAACATTGAGCAGGTTGCAGGTAAACTTTACGATGCGCGGATCTGCGGCTTTTGCGGCTGCGTCCGCCCTGACTATAAGCTCCGCGCGGTCCGCGAGCGGTGCTGTCTCGAAATCGATCTTTACGGGATGCCTGTTTTCGTATTCCACGCGGGTCAGCTTTATCTCCGGCTTATCCGAAGCTTCCCGGTCCTTTCCGACAGCTGAACGAAGATCCTCTATAAGAGGAAGCACGGACTCATCGTCGTCATCGTTCGCATACGCGTAGAAGGACTGGACGCCCTTGTAAAGACGTATGCCTATTCCGCTCTTGACGTTGCTGTTTATACTCTCGACCTTGCCGTTAAGAGAACGGATGAGCTCCTGCGCGGTGCGTTCCTCGAATATCTCCGCAAAGTCGGCCTGCGAATCCATGCACAGGCTCAGATATTTTTCCAATTGTTCTTTTTCTAACATGTTTCTATAAAATTTATTACGTTGACTATATTGAAATAACTAATTCAAATCAATTCATACAGCAGCTATACTGTATAGGTCTGCCTAGCCGTCGGAACGCGAGAACGCGTTCTTCATCTTGTCTGACGCGGTGTCCAGAACTTTGCGAAGGACGCTGTCTGTCTCCTTTTTGAGCATCTCCGCTATCTCCGCGTTGGCTTTTTCGCAGTGCTTTACGGCGTCGGGCTTTTTCCGCGCTTTGCGGTAAGCTTCGTCATATTTCTGAATGATCGCCCTGCCCTTTGACTGAACGGCGTTCTGGTAGCGCTCGATGTGCACGATGCACAGATTGTACTGCGAATCCGCAAGAGCTCCTATGATGCGGTTTGCCCAGTAGAAGTTTTCGCTCGTCACCCTGTCCGACGTGGATGAAAGGTATTCCGGAGTACTGTTGACATTTGTGTAGAACGGCACAAAGGCGTTGAAAACGTTGGACGCGAGAGCAACCCATTCGACGCACTGTATCTCCTTCGGCATCCCGGGGCGGATCTCAGTCAGCGACAGGAAATTATTTCGGTTTACGCCTATCGGGCGCAGCGCTGCCTTCTTTGAGGGATCAGGGCACTTGCCGTACGGGTCGTAAGGAGTCCCCTGATAATGGCTGGACAGAACGTATTTGACGTCCTCCACGGTCAGTTTCTTCTCAGGCTCGACGCACCACGGAAGATCCATGGAATCCGGGCGGTAATCCGCGTCGTCCCCGTCCCAGACGACGTCGTAGGGATTGAAGAAGCGCTGGACGAACCAGCTGCGCGGGGTGTTGTAGATCTTGTCGGAATCGCTGTGGCTGCCGAATGCGTCGCGGGCGTTGAATTCTCCGTCAAGTGACAGATCCAGATAGTTTTTCTTAATGAAGTCCCTGAGCCCCTTTGAGCACATGAATTCCGCCTGCTCGCCGTAAGCGTCGTCCAGGTCGAACCAGTCTATTCCAAACTGGTTAGGCATGCAGACGTAGCAGCTGTCCGGCACGCGTCTGGCTATCCAGTGATGGCCGCCGATGGTCTCCAGCCACCAGACTTCGAGCTCGTCCTGGAAGGCTATTCCGTTCATCTCGTAGGTCCCGTATTTTTCCAGCAGGCCGCCGAGCCTCACGACGCCTTCGCGGGCGCTCTTTATGTACGGTAGGACCAGAACCACCATGTCCTCTTCGCCTATGCCCTGCTTTACGAGCAGAGGATCCGCCGCGCGGACTCTGTCGTTGGAGGTCAGCGTTTCGGTGGCGGTCATGGAGACGTTAGCCTCGTTGACGCCCGCCGCGGCCCAGACTCCGTCATTGTCTATGGCGTTTGGCATCGCGGTGTAGCGCATCGGGTCGTCCGGAAGATCCAGTTCCAGGTCCGACAGGACAGCCTTGTAATGCCTCGGCTGGTCTTCGGGCTTTACGACAATGAACTTCTTGGGACTGTATTGCCCGGCCGGTGAGTCCTCGTTGCGGGCAATGAATGTCGACCCGTTATATGTGATGTTTTTACCTGCTAAAATAGTTGTGCAGCCCATTGTCGCTCCTTTCTACAACTGCCAGTCTATGGGCTCTATGCCGTTTCCGGCAAGAAAAGCGTTGGCCTTTGAAAAATGCCTGCATCCGAAAAAGCCGTTGTACGCGGACAGCGGGCTCGGATGGACGGTCTCGAGTATAAGATGTTTCGGGTTGGTGATGAGCGGTTTTTTAGACCTCGCGTTTGCTCCCCACAACAGGAATACGACCGGCTCTTCCTTTTCGTTCACAAGCTGTATGACCCTGTCGGTAAAGATCTCCCAGCCCTTGCCCTTGTGGGAATTTGCCTGGTGCGCGCGCACGGTGAGGACCGTGTTGAGCAGAAGCACTCCCTGCTCCGCCCACTTCATAAGGTATCCGTCCTGAGGAATGCTGCAGCCGAGGTCGTCCTGCAGCTCCTTAAAGATGTTCTGAAGCGACGGAGGCGCAGGCACTCCGGGTTTTACGGAGAAGCACATGCCGTGCGCCTGATCCGGCTCATGATATGGATCCTGGCCCAGTATTACAGCCTTTACCTTTTTCCTCGGCGTAGTCTTCAGCGCGTTGAAGATGTCATACATATCGGGATATACTGTGCGCGTGCTGTATTCGTTTTTTAAAAACTGGCGAAGCTGCAGGTAGTAGTCCTTTTTGAACTCATCCTGCAGCAGTTCGTCCCAGTCGTTGTTGAATTTGACCATACTATATAGATTAGCGTGTTAACAACAGATATTTTTATTCCTCAATGCACTCCAGAACGAAGTCTTTCAGTTCTTCGTAGAATGCTTCCCTGCCGATCTCGTTATGGAGCTCGTGGCGCATGCCCTCGTAGATGCTCAGATTAACGTCGCAGCCCTGAGCCTGAAGCTTTTCGCAGACCTCGGCAACGCCTTTTCCGTAATTGCCGACGGGGTCTTCGGAACCTGCGGCCAGCAGAGTGGGCAGATCCTTGGGATAGTTTTTGTACCATTCGTCCGTGCTGACATGCTGCAGCAGGCGGAACATGTCCTCGTAAGCCGCAAGCGTAAATGTGAACATGCAGAACGGATCCTTTATGTATTTGTCAACTATTGCGTTGTCTCTGCTTATCCAATCGTACTTTGTGCGCGGGTTCTGAATGCGCTTTCCGTAAGAGCCGAACGCGATATTGGTTATCATATCGCTGTGGTGCTCGCTGCCCTTGAATTTGCGGATGGTCGACGCCATGGCGATGCCTGCTGCCGCGCCGGGATTGCTTCCGGAAGTGCCTTCGATAACGGCGCCCTTAAGCCCTTGTGCGTAGACGTTCAGATAAGCGCGGATAATGAATGACCCCATGCTGTGTCCGAGCATTACGTACGGAAGCTCAGGGTATTTGGCTTCCATAAGCTTTCTGAGTTCCTGCTCGTCGTCCACAAGGTGCTTCCAGCCGTCTTTTTCGCCGAAGTATCCGAACTTTCCGTCATTTACGCTGTGGCCGTGGCCGAGATGGTCGTCTCCGCAGACAATGATGCCAAAACCGTTAAGATACTCCGCGATCGGTTCGTAACGGTCGATGTATTCGCACATGCCGTGGATGATCTGAAGAACGCAGACCGGCTTTACGCCTTCCGGTTCCCAGACCGCGTAATAAAGATCGGTCCTGCCGTCGGTGCTTCTGAAATTTCCTGTAGTCTTCATCTGTCATATTCCTCCAGCATACTGCTTCTGAGGTGCCACAGCTTCAAAGAAAGGTCGACGTAGTAACGGTGCGGATTCTCAAAGCGAAGGACCTCTTCCCACACTGAATTAACGTTTTCTTCGCAGGTCTTGCGTATCTCGGTCAGCGACGGCCTGTCGTAGACGAGTTCGCCTCCCCTGAATATCGGAACGAGCAGTTCTCTTGCCTCGAAGTTCCCTATTTTCTTGAAATGCTTGGCCGAGATGAGGTCTACGATCGGATAGGCTTCGCCTGACGGCGCTTCCTCGTCGTGAACGGTGATGACGTCCGCGAAGTCCTTTCCCGTGGTCCTGTCCCTGAGCCTCCAGACCCTCTTGTAACCGGGGTTGGTAACTTTTTCCACGTTTTCGGAGATTTTGATCCTCGGAACGATCTCCCCGTTCTCTTCGACGGCCATAAGCTTATATACGCCGCCGAGCACCGGCTCCGCGGAGGAAGTGATCATCCTCTCGCCGACTCCGAGGCTGTCGATAAACGCGCCCTGGAGAAGGATGTCGCGGATAAGATATTCGTCGAGCGAGTTTGATACGGTTATCTTGCAGTCCTGGTGGCCCGCGGCGTCCAGCATCTTGCGAGACTCCTTGGTGAGGTAGGCGATGTCTCCGGAATCTATGCGTATGCCCTTCTTTGCCGGCTTAAGCTCGTCAAAGACCTTGATAGCGTTAGGAACGCCTGAACGCAGAACATCGTAGGTGTCGACCAGCAGCGTGCAGTTGTTGGGATAAAGCTCGGCGTACTTGTAAAACGCTTCGTACTCAGAATCGAAGAGCTGGATCCAGCTGTGAGCCATGGTGCCCAGCGCCGGTACGCCGTATTCAGGCTCGTCTATGGTGCATGCGGTCCCTACGCAGCCGCCGATGTAAGCTGCCCTTCCGCCGAGTATGGCGGCGCTTGCCCCGTGCGCCCTGCGTGAGCCGAATTCCATTACAGCCCTGCCCTGGGCGGCGCGGACTATGCGGTTTGCCTTGGTTGCTATAAGGCTCTGGTGATTGAGGAGCAGAAGGGTCATCGTCTCGATGAACTGCGCCTGTATAGCCGGTCCCCTGACCGTCATAAAGGGTTCGTTCGGGAAGATCGGAGTTCCCTCC
>JAFYFK010000001.1 GCA_017543805.1 Bacillota bacterium
ACCAGATGCTCGATGAACGTCTTCATAAACGGGAAGATGTCCGCGTTGTAGGTCGTGGTGGCGAGCACCAGCCTGTCGTAGCGGAACGCTGCCTCAACAGCTTCCGGCATGTCGTCGCGGGCGAGGTCGGTGATCTCGACGGTCTGGCCTGCGGCCTCGAGCTTTTCAGCGAGCAGTTCAGCGGCCTTCTTGGTATTTCCGTAAACGCTGGTATAAGCGATGGTGACGCCCTGATCCTCTACGCCATAGGACGACCAGGTGTTGTAAACGTCAAGGTAGTAAGCGAGATCGGTATCGAGCACCGGTCCGTGCAGCGGGCAGATGACCTGGATGTCCAGATTAGCGGCCTTCTTGAGCACTGCCTGAACCTGCGCGCCGTACTTTCCGACTATGCCGAAGTAGTAGCGGCGGACTTCGCATGCCCAGCCTTCGGGATCTTCAACGTCGTTCGCTCCGAACTTTCCGAAGCCGTCGGCGGAGAAGAGCACCTTGTCGGTGCTGTCATAGGTCATGATGACCTCCGGCCAGTGGACCATCGGAGCGCCTACGAAGTTAAGGACATGCTTTCCGAGCTCGAGCTTTGCGCCTTCAGCTACGACTACGCGCCTGTCCTCGTATTCGCTTCCGTAGAAGTTCTTCATCATCGTGAAGGCCTTCTGGGAGGAAACTACTGCCGCCTGCGGATAGGTATCCATGAATTTGGTGATGTTTGCGGAATGGTCCGGCTCCATGTGCTGGACTACGAGATAGTCCGGCTTTCTGCCGCCGAGTTCCTTCTCGAGATTTGCTATCCATTCGTCGCCGAAGCGCGCGTCGACAGCGTCCATGACGCAGATCTTCTCGTCGAGGATGACGTAGGAATTGTACGCCATTCCGAGCGGAACCTCATACTGGCCTTCAAAAAGGTCGATGTCGTGATCGTTTACGCCTATGTACTTGATATCGTTTGTGACTTTCATTTTTTCCTCCTCTAATGCAAAGGTCCAACCTATTTACTATAACACATTTTTTATTACGCGAGTATTGCTATATGGTTAAGACTGATTATCACAGCCAGATACGCAATAAATACAAGGACCGCTGCAGCGTCATTTTTGGAAAACGCCATGCCGTTCATCCTCGTGCGCCCCTCGCCGCCTCTGTAGCAGCGCGCCTCCATGGCCATTGCCAGGTCGCCCGCGATGCGGAACGCGCTCACAAACAGCGGGACCAGCAGCGGGACCAGGCTCTTTGCCCTCTGGAACAGATTGCCGCTCTCAAAATCCGCGCCTCTGGAGGTCTGCGCCTTCATTATCTTGTCCGTCTCGTCCAGCAGCGTCGGAATAAAGCGCAGCGCGATGCTTATCATCATAGCCAGCTCGTGCGCCGGCAGGCCGATCTTCCGGAACGGCGAGAACATCCTCTCAAGCCCGTCGGTCAGCGCCAGCGGCTTGGTCGTAAGCGTCATCAGGGTGGATCCGAGAATCAGCAGCGTAAGGCGTATGGCCATAAATGCCGAGCGGTAAAGACCCTCCTGTGTGATCCGGATAAAATGCCACTGCCAGAGAACGGTGCCTGAGGTAGCGAACAGGTTGACGAGCGCCGTAAGCAGTATTATGAACATAATGCCCTTAAGCCCGTTGAGCTGTATGCGCATCGGGATGCGGGCGATCCAGGAGCAGGCAATAAGAAACAGCGCGGCGACCGCAAATCCCGCAAAATGCTTAACGAGGAACAGCGAGATCAGATACGCCAGCGTTATTACTATCTTGGTCCTGGGGTCAAGCCTGTGGATGAACGATTCCCCGGGGAAATATTGTCCTAAAGTGATGTCTTTTATCATCTTCTGCCGAACACTCTCATTATCTCTTTTTCGGCGTCATTAAGCGTAAAAACGCCTGTATTTACGGGGAATCCCCGCCTTGCCAGCTTTTCCATCAGCGAGGCGGCCGACGGAAGCGCCAGGCCGATCTTGGCAAGTTCCGTCCCGCGGGAGAATACCTCCGCCGGGGAAGCGTCCATTATCAGCTTTCCCCTGTCCATGACGAGCACGCGGTCCGCGAGCTCCGCCACGTTGTCCATATTGTGGGATATCCATATGACAGTCAGCCTGCGCTCCCTGCGGATGCGGGCGATCATGCTGAGTATGTCCCTGTGACCCTTGGGGTCCAGGCCGGCCGTGGGTTCGTCGAGGATGAGCACCTCCGGCTCCATCGCCAGCACCCCGGCAATGGCTACGCGGCGCTTTTCGCCTCCGGAAAGGGAGAACGGCGACGACTCGCCCTTTTCCTCCGGATCGATGTCCACAAGCCTCAGGGCGTCCTTCGCGCGCTCAATGCACTGGGCCTCGTCCAGCCCCTGGTTCTTCGGCCCGAAGCACACGTCCTTGAGCACGGTCTCCTCAAAAAGCTGGTATTCCGGGTACTGGAACACCATGCCTATGCGATGCCTCAGTTCCAGCGATCTCTGGCCTTTTTCGTTAATGTCGACCCCGTCCGCGGTGACCGTTCCGGATGTCGGCTTCAGCAGCCCGTTGAGATGCTGTACCAGCGTGGATTTTCCGGAACCGGTGTGTCCTATGACCGCGACAAACTCGACGGCCTCCACGGCAAAGGAAATGCCGGAAAGAGCGGTCGTCTCGTAGGGCAGGCCCTGGCTGTATATATGGTCAAGATCTTTTACTTCGATGCGCATAGCCAGTCAGAAAGCCCTTCCTCATCAATAATATCCGCGGGCACGTCCAGCCCGTCGCGGCGCAGCATGGCCGCCAGCTCCGCGGCGAACGGCAGCTCCAGGTTGAGCCCGGAAAGCTCTTCCGCGTGGGAGAACACCTCGCGGGGCGTCCCGTCCATCATTATCTTTCCGCGGTTCATGACCACGACGCGGTCGGCCCTGGCGGCCTCGTCCATAAAGTGTGTTATAA